>CALVRN010000004.1 GCA_944358675.1 uncultured Bacilli bacterium
GTGTATGCTTAAATTTTGGAAATATTTTCCCGTTAATGTTTACTTTTTTTCGGGACATTTTCCCAAGTTATTGACATATATTTTGGAGAAAAACTTACCATGAGCCTCCTCCTCCACCTCCAGAGCCACCGCCGGCAGAACCACCACCAGATGAAGATGAACTAGGAGATGATGTCATTGCTGAATTAGCCGAAGCCATAGCTGAATTCATAAATGTCCCAAAGGTAGTTACTGTAAATGGTCCAGAACCAACATACCAATTAGGTGCTTCTAAAGTTATTTCTTCGAATTTTTCAATCCATTTATCAGAAACTCCCAAAACATAAGTATATGGCAAAATATCATAAAAGTAATTAGGATTTTCTAAAACCATTGCTTCTAATTTATTTTTTTCTGCAGTTTCTAAATAATTTTTGAAGCCTTTTATTTTTCCTAATGTTTCTAGTCCATATTTTGTTCTTTGAGGCAAATATTTTAAACATATAGCCATACCTATTATACAAATAATTCCAATTAAATATCCTACTAAATAAAATGTTTCTTGGACCATTATTGGTAAAACCATTGTAATCCATGGAATACCGCCAAAGCCAAGTCCCCAAATAATACCAAATATTTTGACAGATATAGGAGTGTTTCCAAAAACCATTGAAAATAAAACCGAGAAGCCAATCCCTGGAAATATCAATGCAAAAATAAGTGTTTCACCATGACTATAGGTTAAAATAGGAATAGCTGTAATTAAAACATAAGAAATAAGCATCATTAGAATTAGAAAAATTTTTTTATTAGTTGATTTTTTTTCAAATATTTTTTGTTTGTTTTCTTTACTATTTGTATTTTTTAGTATTTCATTTACAGTTATATAAAAGTTATTATAAAGTTCTGATAATGTAACTTCGTTTTCGCTAGATTTTTTTGATGAAAAAAATGATTTTTTAAACAATCCTTCTAAAAAAAGTCGTTCGTTAACATTATTCCCATCATATTCTTTTAATTTTGTTATTTTAAAACTGTTAGTTGTTGAAAATAATGTCTTTTCTTCTATTTCTGATATTTGAATATATCCTTTATCAGCTAAATATATCAAAAGAGATGTAACATCAGTCTTGTTAGCATTTCCTTTATAAAGAAAACCTACTTCTAAACTATTAAATCCTTCTGGTGGATAAAACTCAACTGTTTCGACAACTTTTTTATCTCTTCCAAATAAATACCATAAAATAAAAGATAAGATTAAACTGATGACAGGAACTATATAAATTAGGTAATCAAAAACATTAATGTTATTTTGTGCACCAACAAAATAACCCTCAGGTAATTCACACCTTATGGTCAATGCTTCGCCAGCATTCAAAATACCATTATAATTGCCAGTAATTGTATTGTCACTAACAGTATAGTTAATTTTACTATTTTCTACAGAGCCTTTAGTACCATATGAAAAGCCAAGTTTATTAGCATCAAACTCTTTGGGCATTGTAATACTAAATGTAATATTACCGATTACAGTATCCCATTCATTGCCTATAATATTATAATAAAGTTCATCATAATCTTTTATCGGATCTTTTCCTATATTATAAGTATATTTTATCACATAAGTCTTTTTACCAGTTATGGTTTTGTTCGCATCACCAATTTGAATATTATATGCTCCATCTATTTTAGATATTGTATACTTATCATTAACTTTTAAATTCGATATTTGTGCACGATTAGTTGATGTAGTACCATCTAGCCTAACGATTTTGTTTTTTAATGGTATTTTTCTATATATTCCGTGTTTTGAAACATTAAAATATGCTGTAATAGTCTCTGTAATATCAAATGTATTGTTTTCATTTAAAGTAATATCAATATTATATGCATCAATTACATAATCATTAGAATTATAATATGAATTTAAACTTGGTGTATTTAAATTATTATTTTGCTCTAATGCGTAAGTTTTAAAGGGCAAAGTTGTTACTAAAGACAATATAAATAGTAAAACTATAAGTACTTTTTTTCTCATGTTACCCCTTACCTTTTAAAATGAAACTTTAACATTTTCACGTTCATTGCTATCAGTTTCAAACATTGCTTTTGGTTTATATCCAAATAACTTAGCTAAAATATTACTTGGAAACATTTCAACTTTATTATTAAACATTTCAACTGCTCCATTATAATATTTTCTTGCGTTTGCAATATCTTCTTCTACTTTAGTTAATTCTCTACTTAAATCTTGAAAATTTGAGCTAGCTTTTAAATCAGGATAATTTTCAGCTACAAGCATAATTTTATTAATATCTTTAGATATTGTTTGGTTAGCTTTTACTTTTTCATCATCAGACATGCTGTCATAACTGCTTCCTCTTAAATCTACAATTTCTTTTAAGGTATTTTCTTCGTGTTTAACATATCCTTTGACTGTCTCAATAAGATTTGGAATTAAATCCCATCTCTTTTTTAAATAAACATCCATAGTTGAAAAAGCTTCCTGCACCATATTTTTTAATTTTATAAAATTATTATAAGTAACAAGTACATACATAACGATTATTAATACAATCGCAATTATAATATAAATCCACATATTTTCTTCCTCCTTCTTAATTTAGACAAAATTAATTTTCTTCTCTAGCACCCCCATATTCTAAAAATATTATACCATATTTACAGCACTATTATAAAAATTATTTTTTTAAATATACTTTTCTATCTTGTTTTGAAAGAAGACTATTTATTTTTTTATCTAATTTTCTTCTTTCTCCTAAAAGTTTTTGAATCTCACTATCTAGTGATTCATCGGTCATAGCTTTATTTTCACTATCTAATATTAATGGTAGAACTTGATTATCTAAAATATTAAATAAACTAAATGATACAAAATCTCCATTATATAGTTTAATGTTTTTTAAGGAATAAAACAAAGAATGAACTGATAATAATAAATCATTTTCTTCATCATAATACCATTCGATGGGAACAACTAAACGAAATTTATCGTTGAAAAACAAATATTTTTTATTATCTGATTCAACTTCTAAACCCATTTTGGTCTCGCCAATTGGATAGCTTCTCCCAGTAAATTTTAAATTGGTTGGATTAGGTAATTGAACAGTTTTAGCTGTATACCAGTCACCAAATTCTAAAACAGGAAAATGGCCATTTAGAACATCTTTTCGAACTACTGATGATAAATTTTTAGCTCTTATGATAGGTCTAACACCGCTTGGTGTATCAATATTATGTCTAACTACTTGACTGTGTGCTGTTATACTTAAAGCCCCTCCTTTTTCATCTGCTTGATCTGATGTCCAATAATCTGTCAAATCTCCACTAAAATCAGTACATTGCATACCAATTTTTTTAATTAATTTTGATTTTTTTAAATAATCTAATGATGGTAAATCAATTTCAAAATCTTCCTTTTTATACATAATACTACTCCTTACTTCTTATTTTATAAATTTTAAAACTTTTTCTGGTGAATCGGTTTTTAAGGATTTCTCATTTAAAGTTTTAATTTCGCTTTTTAATTTTTCATTTTCTTCCATAAGCATAGTTATTTGTTCAATGAGTGATTCCTCATTTTCTTTTTCAATTTCATCTCTACTAGCGCTTTTTAAGATACTGGTTAAAAATTCACTATTAAGCATCTCATATAAATTTGTACTTTCAAAATCATTATAGTCTGAAACTTCATTTGAAGTTAATGGTGACTCGAATAATGTTTTTTCAGATAAAAGTAAATCATTTTCTTCATCATAATACCAATTTATAGGAACTACTGAATAAATTTTATCAATAGCTATAGCGTACAAACCGGAATTATAGTCGATTTCTAAACCAACCATATTATTATTAAAGCAATATTTAATTCCATGAATATCTGTTTTTTTTAAATCATTTATACATATAGGTGTTGGTTTATACCATTTACCAAATTCAATCATTGGAAAACCTTTTTTAAATATGTGCAAGGGTTCGTTGCTGATTATATCTTTTAGATTTTTTGCCATAATAATCGGGCGAACTCCATATGAGGTATGAATGTCACTATAATTAAAATTTCCATTTTCAGTAACTCTAAATCCATAGGTTTTTCCATTGCTTATAAAAGATGGAGAACTTGTCCAATAATCAGTATAATCATCATCCAAATTTTTACATACAAAACCCAATTTACTAATCATATGTGATTTTTTTAAATACTCTTTTGATGGTACTGTTACTATAAAATCTTCTTTTCTGTACATTTTATATCTCCTTTTCAATTTATTAATAACTCAGTTATAAAGTCAATTATGTCAGTCCCTAAATCTTTTATCTTAAATATAATATCTTTAAAGAAATTATTTTTCGTGTTTTGGTTATTTATTTTCATTATAAAGCCATCTTTAAATTGATTTATTTTGATTTTATTTGTATATCTTTGATATTTTTGTTTTAAGCTTTCTATTTCTGTTTGACTTCCATAAATATATAAATAGCCACTGTTTAAATATATACTATTAGGAACAAACGATCTTTGAAATTGTTTGATAATATCATAATTACATATAATGTTATCTAACGATTTTTTTTTAAAATGTTTTTTTATTTTTTTTATGTTTATTTTTTTACTTCGGCCATGTTTTGCCATACTAAATTTTTTACCTGTTAAACTTAAATTACTCAAAATGTAACAAGTATGAATGTCATCGTTATTTTCAATTGCATCTAAATAAGTACCATCATTAAGCCCGATTCCGAGTAGTGATCCTTTTAAATTGTTAATAATTTCTAGTAATTGTTTATTCATGATTTTCCTCCAAAATTTTATTAATAACATAACTAGTAGCTAACAGTCCAGCTGTAGCTGGTACAAAAGCGTTTGACCCAATCTTACCTTTAACTAAAGGCTTTTCTTTAGAAAAAATTACTGGAATTTTATCTTTTATTTTTTCATCTTTAGTCATTTTTCTTATGATTTTTGCAATCGGATCATATTCGGTTTTTCTAATATCGGTAATTTCTAATAACTCCGGATGCATTTTATTACCCGTTCCCATAACAGAAATAAAAGGGATATTTTCATCTAAGCATTTTTTTATTACTGCTTTTTTGGTTTCTACTTTATCAATTGCATCAATCACAAAATCAATCTTTCTTTTAAAAACTGACTCTATGTTATCCTTATCTAAAAAAGCATTGCATTTTATTACCTTACAGTTTGGATTTATATTTTGAGCTATAATAGCCGCTACATCGACTTTACTTTTCCCTATTGTATTTTGACTGGCTAGAGCTTGTCTATTTAAATTAGTAATATCAACAATATCATTATCAATAACAATTATATTTTCAATACCACTTCTAACTAATGCCTCAAATGCATGACCACCCACTCCACCTAAACCAATAACCATTATGGTTTTATTTTTTAATAACTTAATTTTATCGCCAATTAAAATTTCAAAACGGTCAAACATTTTACCACCCAATACAGATTATACTATATTTTATTAAAAGAAAAAAGTCTTAAGATTTAAATTGATATCCATTTCTTAAAACTTTTGATTTAGCATTTTTATCTATTGTTTCGCCATTGATAATCTGAAAACCAGCTAAAACATCTACCACGCTGTCATCAATTAATAGACAATTTACTTTTCCACTTCCATCATAAGATAAACTCCATTTTTCACGTGGAATTATATTGTCTAATGATTCTGCATAATTAATTTCAGTTTTGTTAAAATCAACAAACTCATCTGCACAAAAATCATAAACATTTCCATTAATACTTGCAATAAAATGAGCACTTATTAAATTGGAATTAATCTTTAAATACCAAAACCGGTCCAAATCATCTATGGCTTGGTTAGTAAAGTTTTCTAACCATTCTTCTATAGAAACTTCATCAGGTAAAATTAAATTTTTACTTTCAATCATATCTTTTAATAGCTTTGATAAATGATTAACACCCTCATATGTAATTTCCATCATATGTTCTTTGTCATAAAATGAATTATAAATATCATTATCTTTATAAATATTTTCTAAAATTGCTAAAAATATATTTGAACCATCTATTGCCTCTAAATTGTTTTTATTGAGCAATTCCATTCTTGCATAATTTTTAGTAATAAAACCATGTCTTAAAATAGTTTCTTTAGCGTTTTTGTCAATTTTTCCTTTATAAAACTTTTCAAAATTTTCAAATAGATAACTTTTATAATCATCAATATCTATAGAAACTAAATCATAATTAACAATATGGACCAAACGCCATATATTAGAAGGCATTATATCCGAAAAAGATCGGGCATATAAAATGTCGGTGTTTGGACTAATATATTTATGCGTGCTAAAATTATATATGTGTTCATCTATTGCTGCTACAATACATAAATCGGTCTCATTATCTTCTTTTAAAAAAGCTAAAAAAAGATTATCTCCATTAATCTTATCAATATCATGTGCACTAATTCTATCGATGTCATCATACATTGCTCCATATTCACCAATATTAAAATATTCTTCTCTCATACTATCTTTCCTTTTGAACTAATCATAACACAATTATAGAACAAAAGTCAAAATAAATTGACTAGCTTACCTCACGTATTGACTAATATAGAATGTAATTTAAAAGCCTAGTTTTCACTAGACTCATCATTTTTTTCATGATATTTATTTATATAGTTTTGTTCAAAACTAGTTAAATCATTAGGACTCATAAATAATAATACTGAATCCTCATAATCTAATAATTTATATATTTCATCTTCTCTAATGTGTTCAGCATTAGGTATTGCTTTAATAATATCATTTATATCAATTTCATGTTCATCGTTTTCTCTTGCTCCATATATATCCATAACATAAGCTTTATCAGCTGTTTTTAAGATTTCGATATATTCATCTTTAAAGGCTTTAGTTCTAGAATATGTATGTGGTCCCCAAATAACAACTAATTTTTTATCTGGATGTTTTTGTCTTGAGGCTTTAATTGTACATTTGAGTTCTGTCGGATGATGTGCATAATCATCAATTACTATATTACTTCCAACTATTGTTTCATTGAATCTTCTTCTAGCTGCATGAAATTCCTTTAATATTTTAGATACTTCTTTCGCATCAAATCTTTCGTAATAGCAAAGACTAATAACTGCTAAAGCATCTAAAAGCATATGTTTACCATATAAAGGTAAATCAAAGTGTCCATAATAATTGTCTTCGACAAATACATCAAATGTTACACCATTTTCAGTATAATTAACATCCTTCGCTATAATATCGTTGTCATCATCTAAGCCATAGTAAAATATAGGTTTACTAACTTCTAAACTATGTGTATATGGATCATCACCACATGCAATAACCATCTTTTCGGCATTATTCGCATATTCAGTAAAAGCATCAATTACATCATCGATATCTTTATAATAATCGACATGATCTAATTCAATGTTAGTGATTATTGCATAATAAGGAGTATATGCTAGAAAGTGTCTTTGATATTCACAGGCTTCTAATACAAAATATTTATTTTCTTTATTCGCAATACCGGTACCATCACCTATCAAACAATTAGCACCCTTAATTGCATTCAAAACTTGATATGCCATAGTTGAAGTTGTGGTTTTGCCATGACATCCAGCCACTGTTATTGTCATAAACATTTTAGTGAGTTTAGCAATCA
Organism: uncultured Bacilli bacterium; assembly: GCA_944358675.1. GTDB lineage: Bacteria > Bacillota_I > Bacilli_A > RF39 > UBA660 > Coprosoma. The sequence goes on from CALVRN010000004.1 coordinate 7,679, forward strand.
TTTCTTGATATGTATATATTTTTAAATCTAACTCTATAGCTTTTAATAGTTCTGGATGGTCATCTTTAATAACATTACCTCTAATAATAACCATGTCTTTAGTAATGTTTTTCTCATCATAAGGTAATATTTCGATGCCTCTTTCATTTAGACCTTTTTCAGTAAAGAAATGTCTTTCAACATCACTTCCTTTAATCTCATAACCTAAATCATTTAAGAAGCACGCAAGTGCACTCATACCAGTTCCTTTAATTCCTATAAAATAATACATAGATGTTCCTCCTAACCAATGAATTCAATTAAATAAGGTCCAAGTATTAATACAATAATAAGTGGGACAATAAATAAAACTGAAATCATACTAACTTTATTTGGTATTTTATTTATTTGTTCTTTAACGGTCATTAATTCTTTTTGCCTTAAAAAATCAACCTCATTATATAATGTGTCTAAAATACTATTACCAAACCTATTAGTTTGAATTATATTTAATATTATGTTACCGACAATATCTGATGACATTCTGCTTTTTAAATCGCTTAATGTTTCAATTAATGATTTACCAAACTTCATTTCATCCAAAGCTTTTTTGAATTCATTAGATATTTCTGAATCCACATTGTCACATGTAACAATTAAAGCGTTCTCCAAATTTCTTCCAGATTCCAAAGTAAGAGTTAAAATCTCAAAAAAATATAAAGCTTGATGTTCGAGTCTTCTATTTCTTATAGAAAGTTTTTTTGTAATATTAAGATAATAGAATAAATAATAATATCCAACTGCTACAAATGGTGCATAAATATATCCGGCATCAAATATTAAAATTGTCAAAACAAATACTAAAATAGTAGTTACGACTCTTGTGAAGGCAAATGTAGCGACAGTAAATTTAGTATCTGTTCCTAAACATCTTAAATTGTATTCTATATTTTTTAATTCTTTTTCACTATATATTTTCTTAATGAATTTGGTAACATCCCGCATTAAATCACCACCTTCATTATTTTACGCACTACTACTACAAAAATTATATAGTAAATTATCATAAATAGCAATAGTATACGCCCAATATCTGTAGTTATAAAAGGCAAAAAATAGCCAGGATTAATCAAACTAATAACTAATATAAAGAAAAATGGAATACCGAGTAATACATAAACAACAATTCTACTACCACTGGTCAAACTTTTTAATTCTAATCTTAATTTTCTTTTATCAAACAAACTTCTTTCAATTGATGAAAATACTTTTATAATATCTCCACCTGTTTTATTCAAAATAGATAAAGATGCGGTTAAGTAATTAGCTTCTTCAAGACCCACTCTTTTAGAAAATCTTTTAAAGACTTGTTCAATGTCTAGACCATATAAAAGTTCTAAATTCATTCGTTTAAATTCAGCCCCAATAACGCCTTTGACTTCGGTGCCAACAACTTCTATTGCCTGAATGATACTACTTCCGGATTTAAATGAATTATTCATAATTGTGATTGCTGCAACAAAATCATTTTCTAGATTCCATCTAAAGATTTTGTATTTAGCAAATAAATAAATATCTAAAACAAAGAATCCTAATACAAATACCCCGAGTGTTTCCATACTACCTAATAATTTAAATTGAAAAGCTTTAATTATAATTGCTAACACGGTAAGTGCACATGCAATAATAATTTTACCAGATAAAATATCATAACCGGTTTTGTGAACACCACTAACTGGCGCATATTTTTCCAATCTTTTTGCATATTTAGTAGCTACCACTGATTTTTTTAATTTGCTGGAAAACATATTTAAAAATTGACTATAAATTTTTCTTAATTTTTCTGAGGTTGTTAAGGTATCATTTTTTAAAGGTTTAATTACATAAGGATCCAATCTTTCTTCCAATTTAACAACTTTGAATAATTTAATAATTCTAATAATCAAAATAAATAACAAAACAAAACATACGATTTGAATTACATATATAGAAGTGTCATGTGGCACAACTTTTATACTGGCACTTTCTGTAGCTTTATTGCCTGCTTCATCTTCTACCATACAAGTATATGTATATGTACCAAAACTATTTAATTTTAAACTATCTATATTAGAGCTTATTTTATCATTTAAATTTCCATTATAATTATCATTTGCTGAACATGATATAACATTTTTATTTTTAGTCGGATTAATTTGAATGTTTTTATCTGAGATGCTTATTTTTGGTGCTTCTTTATCAATTATATATTCTCCACTTGTAATTGTATCAATGTTTCCATCAAGTAAATTAACCCTAACAATTATTTTATAACTACCAGTTTCAGATAAAGCTATTGTTACAGGATTTTGATTATCTACATTAACACTATTTATTGGAATATTATCTTTATAAACTTGATAAGTGTAAGAAGTAACATTATAAGATGGTGAAAAAACGATATTAATATCTTTATTTGTTGGTTTCATACTTTCAATATCGAAATTTCCATTCATCTACAATCACCTCCTTTACTTTCCAAAAATATCTTTTAAATCATCAATACCTTTCGACTTAATTCTTTGATATACTTTTGGAATATATTTATGAAGTAAAAATTCTCCATCAACATCTCCATTTTCCAAAACACCAGTTTGTCTAAACTTAAATATTTCTTTTTGTTTAATTTCGCCGTTTTCAAGACCAATTATTTCATTTATACTACTGACTCTTCTTCGGCCATCAGATAATCTTTGAACTTGAACAACTATTTGAATAGCGCTTTCAATATACTCTCTAATGGCTGTAACCGGTATTTCAACTCCATTCATCAATACCATTGTCTCAAGTCGGTTTAAAGCATCAGCTGGCCCGTTTGCATGCATTGTTGTCATACTACCTTCATGACCTGTATTCATCGCTTGGAGCATATCAAAGGCTTCTTTGCCCCTAACTTCTCCAACAATAATTCTATCTGGACGCATTCTTAAAGAATTGATAACTAAATCTCTAATAGTGATAGCTCCTTCACCCTCGTAATTAGTGGTTCTAGTTTCTAGAGAAATAACATGTTTTTGTTTTAATTTTAACTCTGCGGCATCTTCAATTGTAATAATTCTATCATCTGGATCACAAAACGATGACAGAACATTTAATAATGTAGTCTTTCCGGCACCAGTTCCGCCAACAACCAAAATGTTTAACTTTGCGTGTACACAGGCTTCTAAAAACCTGGCCATATAAGGTGTTAAGGTACCAGTTCTAAGCAAATCCTCTATATTAGCAAGTTCACTTTTAAATTTTCTAATAGTAACTACCGGCCCATTTAATGAAAGTGGCGGTAAAATAGCATTTAATCTCGAACCATCTTCTAATCTTGCATCTACCATTGGATGAGCAATGTCAATGGTTTTTCCAATTGGTTGAATTAATCTTTGAACAACTCTAACAATATGTGCATCATTAATAAAACTTACACTGTCATCTTTAATAACCTTACCATTTAATTCAATATATATTTCATCGGGAGCATTAACCATTATTTCAGTAATTTCTTTATCCCTAAGTAACTCTGTTAATGGTCCATAACCATTAACTTCATTATCGATAAGATTATAAATATAACTTCTTTCTTCAATAGATAAATCATAGCCTTCAATAGATTTATCTATTTCATCTTTAACAAAATCTTTCATGTCCTCACTAGTTTTATCTTTATTATCTATGAGGTTTTGAATTATTTTACTACGAAGTTCATCAAGTAATTTTTTATTAGGAAACTCATCATAATCATCTATTTCTTTAGGTATATTTTGTTCTAAGGTTGTTGCAAATTCATCAATAAATTTTTTACTTTCCATGATTTTCCTCCTTTATTTTAAAATTTTATCTAATAATTTAGTTAATATAAGTGTACTTTTTTCTTTGGGATTTTCTAAGGTTAAAATTTTTCCTTCCATCAACACTTTTCGCATATTTTTAGCAAAAGAATTACTAGGTAAAATATAATCAACATTTCTTTCCAAAAAGGTGTTGATTTCATATTTTCCGGCATGTTCTTTGGATAAAGCTTCATTCAAAACTAAAGTATAATTTGTTAAATTCATATCTTTATAAATTGAAAGCATTGTTTTCATGTTTTTTAAATCCATTAAATCGCTTGTTATAACATAAATGATTTCATCACTATTATCAAAGGTAATTAAATTAATGTCATCAATAATATGGTTTGTGTCAACTAAAATAACATCATACTTGTATTTTAGTTTTTTTAAAGTTAAATCAACATAATATGAGTTAATTTTTCCGACACTTCTAGGATCTTTGGGAGCTGCTAAAACATCGATATAATCATTGTATTTAGTAATATATTCATCTAAATCTTTTAAGCCATGATTCATATAATCATTAACTAAAGTATAAAAATCTTTTTTGGGTTTTAGATTCAAAGAAGCAGCTATAACACCTGCGTGCAAATCCATATCAACAATTATTGTTTTAATTTGTTTGTTTGAAAGAATACCTGCTAAAGATAAAGTCGTGGTGCTTTTACCTGTACCACCTTTAACAGATGTTACTGTAATAATTTTTGCTTGTTTTAGTGTCATAATTATCCCTCTATTCTTTGCTTATAATCATCTTATCATTTTCTAAATATCCATTATAAGTTAAATCAATGTCAAATCTATGATTAAATAACTTATTAAATAGCGCATCATATCTTTCTTTAACATTTACTGTAATAATGTTATTATTAATTTTGATTTCAATATTTCCTTTAATATTTGCTTTTAATAAATTAGTTAAAATGGTTTCTAGATTATTATCATCTAAATGATTTAGACCATATTCAATAGTATCTTTAATTTCATTTTCATATTTGTTTACAGTTACACTTAAATTTCCTACTTCCCATATTAAAGCGAATAATATAAATAATACAGGTAAAATTAATACAAATATAACTAATGATTGCCCTTTACTGTTCATTTATTTCCTCATAATTTTCATATATTGTTTTACTAGTTTTTATTTCATAATTTTTACCTAATATATTTGTTAAACCAGGGGCAGATATTTCAACATTCTTTTTTAAAGTTAGTGTAATCATTCCATTTTTGTTTTCATCTTCTAAAGTTAAATTTTCATTAGCTAGATAAACTCCTAACTGTTTGGTATCATTGTTTTTATATAATTCGGTTACTGTTTCTAAATCATTATTTAAATCAAATTTCTTCAAAAAAATATTACCAATATCAATCATTGCCATAGCAATTAATAGTAAAACTGGTAATATCAATATGAATTCAACTAATGCTTGCCCCTTCTTATTCATATTATCACGCTTTCCTATCATAATAAATTATATCAAAAAAAAAGAGTAATAACAATAACATTACTCGATTTTGTTGAAACAATAATTGCATCAATGTGTCCGAATTATACTTTTTAAATAGTCTAATTTAAAAATACTAAAGTATGTATTTATATTTTTTTAACAAAATCGACAAACTGATTATATCCATGTTCTTTTTTATTTATATATTTTGCCGATAAATTATCATACCATAATTTTTTACCTTTTTCTTTTTCAAATAAAACAAAGTAATTTGTACCTTTTAATTTTTTTAAATTGTCGTGACTATTAGAAGACATTAAAATAACGATGAAAAATTTACATTTATCTGAAATAGAAAAATTCATATTTATTTTAGATATTGATAAAATACCTTTATTAGAAGCCTCTTTTAACATTTTTATTTTTTTATTATAATCTTTTACATTAAAGTTTCCAGCGTATCCAAGTTGAGATTTAATTTCCGCAATTCCAATAATAACATTGTTTTTATCATAAATTATAATATCCGGTCTGATGATTTTGCTTTTACATACAGATAATTGAGAGTCGATTAAATAATTTAATTTACTTTTTTTAATATTATCTATTAACAAAGCTATAGCATTTTCTGTATAACTAGCCATAGAAGGTTTTGTGTAACGTTTAATATTTTCTTTTCCACCGATTGTGCTTTCTAAAGAGGTGTATTTTTGTGATAGATAATCAATTAAAATATTTATAGAGTTCATATATTCTCCTTTAATTTATATAAAATGTTTAAGGCTTCCATCGGTGTAATTTCAAGTGGATTTATTTTTTCTAATTCTTCTTCTACTTTAGATTTTTTTGGCATTAATTCATCGATTGGTAAAGCTTCTTGAACTTTGATATCTCTTTTATGTTCTTTATCTTCATAGACTTTTAAAATTTCTGATGCTCTTTTAATTACAGAATCTGGTAAGTTAGCTAGTTTAGCTACATGAATACCATAACTCTTATCAACGCTTCCTTCTTTAATTTTGTGTAAAAATGTTATTTTCCCATCTTCTTCATAAGCTGAAACATGAATGTTTTTTAAATGTTTTAGGGTTTTATCTAAATCCGTTAATTCGTGATAATGGGTAGAAAAGAAGGTTTTACCTTTAATATTTTGATGAATATATTCAATTATACCTTGAGCTAAAGCCATACCATCAAAGGTGGCAGTACCCCTTCCTAATTCATCAAATAGAAGTAAACTTTTATCGGTAGCTGATGTAATAGCGTTGGCGGCTTCAGTCATTTCAACCATAAATGTTGATTCACCACTTACTAGGTCATCAGAAGCACCAATTCTTGTATAAATTGCATCGAAAATAGGTAATTTGGCCACTGTTGCTGGAATAAATGAACCAATTTGAGCCATGATTGCTATAATAGCCATCTGTCTCATGTATGTCGATTTTCCTGCCATATTTGGTCCAGTTATTAATAGAATATTTGTGTTTTTATCCATAATAATATCATTAGTAACAAATTCACCATTAATAACTTTTTCAACAACTGGATGGCGAGATTCTTTAATATATATTTCGTTATTAGTTAGTTCTGGTCTTACGTAATTATTGGTTTCTGCTATGGTTGCGAAAGATTGTAAAACATCTATTTCACTAATTATTTTAGCGGTGTCTTGAAGTTTTGGAATATAGGTTTTAACTTCATCTCTAATATTACAGAATAAATCATATTCTAGTTCGATGATCTTTTCTTCAGCATTCAAGATTAAAGCTTCTTTTTCTTTTAAAATTGGGCTGATATATCTTTCGCAGTTAGTTAGAGTTTGTTTTCTTTGATAGCCCCATTCATCTTTAACTAAGTTGGTATTACCTTTACTGATTTCGATATAATAGCCAAAAACTCTGTTATAACCAACTTTTAAATTTTTGATACCAGTCTTTTCTCTTTCTTCGGTTTCGAATTTAGCGACAAAGTCTTTACCACCTTTTCTTAAGGTTTTTAGTTCATCTAGTTCTTTGTTATATCCTTCTTTAATTAAATATCCTTCTTTGGTGCTGACAGGTGGATTTTCATAAATACTTTTTTCGAGTAATTTATATAAATTAGAAAAGTCTGTTATTTTTTTTTGATAATTTATCTTTTCTAATATTTCAGAAATTAATGGTAAAACTTTTAAGGATGATTTTAACTGAAGTAAATCTTTACCATTCGCATTACCAAAAGCTATTTTACCGCTTAATCTTTCTAAGTCATAGATTTCAGTTAGATATTTTTCTAAATCGCTTTTATAAATAAATTCCTTGAGTAAAATATCTACAATATCATATCTTTTTTCTATTTCCTTTTTATCAATTAATGGATTTAATAAGTAATTTTTTAAAAGTCTGGCTCCCATAGCTGTCTTAGTTTTATCTAAAAGCCAAATTAATGAATAATTTCTTTGCTTTAGCCTTAATGTTTCAGTTAATTCTAAATTTCTTTTAGTATGAACATCCATCCTTAAATGATCTTTGGTTTCCCTTATTTGTAGTTTTTGCAAATGAGATAAATCTCTTTTTTGATTATGGATGATATAGGCGATTAAGTGTTTAACTGCGGTTATATATCTTTGGTCTATAATATCTTCATAAATATATGAATATTCATCAGAAATCTCATCAGTAATAGTTAAGGTTAAATGAAATTGATTTTTTAAAATGGAATAAATTTCTTTATCGGTTTTACTATCTAATATTACTTCTTTAACACCTAAATTAATAATTTCTGAAATTAGTTTAGTTTTATTTTTTTCGAGTAAAAAGGCGTATATTTCACCAGTTGAAACATCTGCATAACTTACTGCATATTCATGTTTAAAATCAGTAATTGAAGCAATAAAATTAAAATCATCAGCTTTTAAAGTGTCGGTATCCATAATGGTTCCAGAACTAATTATTTGTACGATACCTCTTTTAACAATTCCTTTAACTCCTTTAGGGTCTTCTAATTGTTCAACAATACCTATTTTATGTCCGTTTTCAATTAATTTATCGATGTATGTACTAGCGGCATGATAAGGAATACCACACATAGGTATTCTTTCTTCTAAACCGGCTGATTTGCCTGTTAAAGTTAGTTCAAGTTCATGGCTAACTTTTATAGCATCATCAAAAAACATTTCATAAAAATCACCTAATCTAAAAAATATGATTAGGTCTTCATTTTCGTTTTTTATTTCCAAGTATTGTCTCATCATTGGAGTTACTTTTTCTATATTAACATCTTTTCTTTCCACTATAAATCACTTCCATTTTTTGGTTATATTATAACATTTGAAAATATTATTTTCAAGAAATGTAATGATATTAATTGGATTATATGCAGATTTACTTTTTCCTATTTCTTTATTTTATCAGCTAAAAAATTATATATAAATCTTGAACATTCTATTGTTTTATTAATTAACTCTTCTTATTTTTCATTTGAATACATCCTAAATACATAACCTTTTGCAAGCGTTTGTTTTTTACAAAGCAAATTCCTAATAAATAAAAAAGGTAAGATTTCTTTTTACCTTTTTTATTCTACTGATTTTCCAAATATTTTAAAGCTTCTTCAAAAGTTTCAACAGGCACTAAATCAATGTTATATCCTCTTTCTTCTTTTATTTTTTTGGCATCTTCATAATTTTTACCCTTAGGCACTAGAAATATATCGGCATGTTTATTAACCGCCCCTATTAATTTATATTTAATACCGCTTATTTCTCCAACATTTCCATTTATATCAATTGTACCTGTTCCAACTATAGTCTTACCATCAGTTAAATCAATTTTATTTAAATGACTATATATAGTTAGTGTTAACATTAGGCCACCAGAAGAACCTGATTCACTTTCTTTAAAATTAAACTTAACATTTTTATTAGATTTAACATCAAATGTTTCTGTAATGATTGCTCCTACTTTTGGTTCATCTGCCACATTAATTAATGTGGCTTTTCTTGTCTTTTTTTCACCATTTATGTCAAGTACTTTTAAAGTAATTTTATCTCCTACTTTTTTAGAAGCAATATATGACTGCAATGAATTTTTATCAATAACTTGTTCGTTATCAACTTTTAAAATTTGATCTCCTATTTTTAAATCTGTTTTGGAAAGTTCATCAATATAAGTTATATAAACTTTATTATTTGTAACTTCATAATGAATGTCAGAATGTTTATAAGCAACAAGTAAAGCAATATCATTCGATTCTTCTAAAAGCATCTTATTTCTATAATTTTTTTCTTCAATGGTTTCATTATCATTTTTTATTTCTTCTTCTTTCTCTACATCCCAATCGTTATTAAAAAGAGAAACGATTAAAGTTGGTATTGTTGCGTGAATTTCAGATACATAAGCCATATTTAAAGTTCCGGACATTTTAAAGTTTTCTTTTGTTTGAATTTTGTTATCTGTATTAATGAGTCCACCTGGGGCTGAAATATAATAAGGAAATTCTACTAAAAAAGTAACTAGAATTAAAATATATACAATTATAACTTTATAGTATTCTTTTATATATTTTTTAATATTATTAAATAGGTTTTTCATATTGTACCCCTTTCTTTAATAGGTTTATTTAATAGCAGGTGAAATTATGAGAAAAATGACTAGTATTTTTATAATGGTTATTTTAATTTTTATTGGATATGAAATTTTAACGGAATCTGAAAGTATTTTAAATTCAGTTAATTTTTCACTTAGTATTTTTAAAAATAATATTTTTCCTTCATTATTTCCATTTTTTGTTTTATCAAATATTTTAATTAAATGTGGTTTGCCTGAATTTATGGGTAATTTATTTAAAGGAGTTATGAATAAAATTTTCAAGATTAAAGGTATCACCGCATTTATTTTCTTCATGAGTATTATATCAGGAAATCCTGCGAATGCAAAATACACAAGAGAATTATATTTAGAAAATAGAATAGATAAATATGAGGCAACTAAAATTTTATGTTTTACTTGTTTTTCTAATCCTTTATTTATTTTAGGAACGATATCTTTGCTTTTTTTGAATAATAAAGAGGTCGGTATGTTAATATTGGTATGCCATTATATTGGTAATATATTTATTGGAATTGGAATGAGAAACTACCATCCAAGTAAAGATGAACATAATAAAGTTAGTTTTAGACAGGCAATCAATGAAATGCATAAAAAAAGAATTAGTAATAAAGAAAGTTTTGGAGAAATGATTACTAATTCTTTAATTAATAGTATAAATACTCTTTTGTTAATATTAGGGGTAATTACTTCGTGTTTAGTAATTACTACAATTATCGATAATAATTTAAACTTAGATAGTGTATTAGGCAGTGTATTAAATGGTTTTATTGAAATGACTCAAGGATTAAAATATATAAGTTTGGAGGCTATACCATTAAAACTAAAGTGTGTTTTAACGGTTATGATTTTATCTTTTGGAGGACTTTCAGTGCATATGCAGATTATGAGTATATTAAGTGATACGGAAATTAGATATTTACCCTTTTTATGCGCGAGAGTATGTCACGCAGTTATTTCATCATTATTTATGTATATATTATTTGATTTTTGGATGAATCTATGATGAATAAAAGTAAGTTACATCATAATTATAGGCTTGTTTTAAATTGCCACTATCTAAAGTCATTTGAACATATAAATAACAATTTCTTCCATTACAAGTGTTACTTAAACTATAATTTTTAATGTCAACTGTATCAGGCATTAAAAAATTTTGCCCATTAATAATAACTTTTTTACCACTTTGATCTATTTTTAAAGTCTTACCATTAATTGTACAAGCGGAGCCTGAGCAACTCACAGTGCTTCCGACTGTCGACAAGGTATTTTCAATGTTTTTTGAAATAATACCAAATTTTTGCTGGATAGCTGTTTTAACACTTGTGTCAGCAAAAATATCTTTAACCTCAATTAAAACTTCAAATAGAAAGACAGTAATAACCATTGTAAGCGCAAAAGATGCGATTAATTCAACAACTGTAAAACCTTTATTGTCCATTTATTTGCCTCCTTTATCTTTTAGTTACTGATGATGTTCCACAGCCTTTAAACATATCAGTTGCACTAGCAGAATTTAAGATTGCCCAGCCATCTCCAACGTAAATTGTTTTTAAATTTGAATTTCCAGAAAACATACTATTTAAATTAGAAACTTTTGCAATATCAAAACTAGTTATATCTAAGCTAGTTAAACTTGAGCAGTTTTCAAACATACTATTCATACTAGTTACTTCGCTAGTGTTAAAGCTGTTTAAATTTACATTTGTTAATTTAGTATTACTATAAAACATTTGACTCATATTTGTAACACTGGATGTGTCAAATGAACTCAAATCTAAATTATTAATATTAGAACAACCATAAAACATATTGCTCATGTTAGTCACTTTACTAGTATTGAAGTTATTAAAATTAATACTTGTAAGAGCTGTATTACCATAGAACATGTTTGACATGCTTGTTACATTAGATGTATTAAATGAGCTTAAATCAAGATTAGTTAAACTACTACATCCATAAAACATCGCATCCATATTAGTTGCAGTCATAGTATGAAGGTGCTGAAGAGTAGCTGTTTTTAAGGCAGTAAATCCATTAAATAAATAACTAGAATTGGCGTTTGCCATTACTCCACTATATCCACCAATATATAAATCATATTTAGAACTATCACTAGAGTTAGGAACAACCCATGCCATTACTCCACCATCTTTGGCACTTGAAACATCCCAACTTGCTGTTGCTGTGGATGGAACTGTATTATTATCTAAGAAAGTTACACTTACTATGTTTGTTTTATATTGAGGTGCGTGAAAATCACTAGAAGCATTTTGGGCCCAACTTTGTAAAAGATTACTAATCACTGGTTCATCTGGATAAGCTCCAACTTCATCCATTGCTATAGTTGCATAAGTACCATTGTTAAATTCAGCAAATAATCTTCCTTTATTTAAAACAGTGTTTGTTTCTACTCTAGAAATAAATTCTCTCATTTTTTGATTTATATTAGTATCTTCTGTTGTTGAAACGTAATTTTTAATTATACTTATATCAGAATAAGTATAAATTATCTTTTTTGCATCCATCTTATTAATAAGATTATCACAAAAGCTATCAACAATACCTGCAGACATGTTACAAGAACCATTTTCAAAAACGATTACATATGGCTTTGACTCAGATAATTGTGTGGTTAAATTATAATTGTTATCTTTTAAATAATTAGCAACAGATGACAAATCGTAAATTGACTCAACATTATTATAATTATAACTGTTTTTATAATTTGTGGTTAAATTACTAAATTGTACATAAAGTAATATTAATATCGTTAAAACAAAGGTTGATACAACCAATGATTCTGCAAGTAAAAAGCCCCTATTATTTATTTTCATGATTTTTCTCCTTTTTATAATTGTTTTTATTCTAAATATATTATATAATATATCTAGGATAAAATCTAGTCCTAAAAATAAAAGAAAGAAAGGTAGGCAAACATATATGATGAGAACATTTGACTTTGCAAAAATGCCAATAGTTGATATAATAAATGAAATTTTAGTTGATTCTTCAAAAAGAGGTGCGAGTGATATTCACTTTGATCCATATGAAGATCATTTACTTATTAGAATAAGAATTGATGGTGTTCTAATGGATTACGCATCAGTTCCTGATGCTTATCGCGATTATTTAGTAACTCGCATTAAGACAATTTCTAAAATGAATATTACGGAGTCTAGGTTACCTCAAGATGGGGCAATTAAAGAGACATTAGAAGGTATTGATTTAGATTTACGTGTTTCTTCACTACCAGTTAGTACTGGTGAAAAAATTGTTATTCGTATTTTAGACTATACGAGAAGTATGGCAGGATTAGATGAACTTGGCTTTAGCGAAGAAAATTATAAAAAGGTGCTTGAGATGATTGGGGTTCCAAATGGAATAATCTTAGTTACTGGAGCAACCGGTAGTGGTAAAAGTACAACTGTTTATTCTATGCTTCAGCACTTAAATACATCAGCAACCAATATTATTACTGTTGAAGACCCAATTGAAATGGATATAACTGGTATTAACCAGGTTCAAACAAATTCAAAGATTGGTTTAACTTTTGCAACTGCTTTAAGATCTATTTTGAGACAAGACCCTAATATTATTATGATTGGTGAGATACGTGATACAGAAACAGCAAAAATCGCTGTTCGTGCTTCTATTACTGGACACCTAGTATTATCTACATTACATACTAACACGGCTTTAAATACTATTGAAAGATTAATTGATATGGATGTCCAAAGATATTTACTAGCTTCAGCTTTAGAAGGAGTTATTTCTCAAAAATTAGCAAGACAATTATGTCCACACTGTAAAGTCAAAAGAAAAACTAGCGAATATGAAAGAATGGTTTTTAAATCAGTTTTAAATAAAGATATAGATGAAATATATGATACTGAAGGTTGTGAACATTGTCATGATGGATATAGTGGTCGTATTGCTATTCACGAAGTTCTTAGAATCGATCAGGATATCCGTGATGCTTTAAGTAATGAAAAATCAAAAGAAGAGATTAGAAGATTGGTTTATGGAACAGGACATGTAACAACAATGCTTCAAGATGGATTAGAAAAAGTGGTTGAAGGTCTTACTACATTTGAAGAAATACTTAAATTAATAGAACTTGAAGATGATGATAAAATAAGTAGTAATAGTGAATTAAAAGAAGCTATTATGGAGCAAAAAGAAAATTTAATGGCCGAAGAAAGAACTCAAGGTGAATACATGGGACAACGTGAAGAAAATACAAATAATGAAACAGACCAAAAAAACATCTACAGTTATGAAGATGTTGAAAGTTTAAATATTTAAAACACAGCTTATTGAGCTGTGTTTTCATATTTGGCAATTGCTTTTGCAGTAACGTTTTTTAAATCTCCTTTAGTTACTGCTGTAATGGTCCTAGTTTCATTAGGCTTTAAATTTTCACCGATGTTACCACGTAAAGTGATGACTTCATTACCATCTTTATCTTGTAATACAATATCGACATCACTTATATTACAATCAGTTGTAGTTGTATTTGTAACATCTGCGGTAAATGTGCTATAACCATCTTCTGTAATTAAAGAAATATTTGTAAATTTTAGGCCTTCATAGTTTTCTTCTTTAATAACTCCTTCTGAGGTGTTTGCGACAGTTTTAGGTGTTCCACTGGCTATTTTTTCTTTATCAAAACTAAATGATATAATAAGTCCTATAACTATTGCAACAATTGCAACAATTAGAATTATTAAAGGTAACCTGTTTTTTTTAATAAAATTAATAATTTCTTTTTTATTTATATTTCTCATTCAGTCCCCTACTTTCTTAATTTTATTATAACTTATTTTGAGACCAAATTCAATATTATAAATATTCTTTTAATTTTTCTATATATTCTTCACCAAATTTTCTTAAGGATTCGGCTAAATTCATGACTTTTTTATCGGCTGTTTTTTCATAGTTATCAATGTGTTTTGTTAATTCTAAATTACCCATAGTTAGTCCTTGAATTAACATATCTGCAATATTAGCATCACTATTATCACTAATCATTTCTTTTGTGATACTCATTTTAGACATAGCTTTAGCCATCATTCCTATAGGCTTTGCTTTTAGATCTTTTTTATTTAATAATTTTTGAGTTTCTTTCGCATATTTTTCATAGTTTTTTTCGATTTCTTCTATTAGTTTTTTTATTTTGTTATCTTTTCCTTTTAAACTATTTATTAAATCTTTAGTACTTTCCATACCCATATTACTTGTTTGATAAATATACTCTAATATTTCTTCATTTTCATTCATTTTATCATTCCTTTCAGCTTTATTATGTGTTTAGTTTACTGTTTTATACAAAAAAACAATTACTTTTCGTGAGTAATTGTTAAAGTACATGGTTTAGCTTCTTTTCTAATTCTTGTTATTTCAATTTTGTTACCGGTTATTTTTATTTTGTAATCTTTTGAATTAGAATAATTATTTTTTATTTTTTCTTTTAATTTGTTTATAAAAGTATTTTCATCAGAAATATGCGTATTAAAGTGTCTTATGAAATTAGTTTGAAAAACATATATATCCATAGCAAGGGTTTCTTCGTTATCAATGTTTTTATTTATAAATTTTATTAGACCCCCAGTTACTCTACCATCTGATGATATTTGGTCAATATATTCGGTAGTTAAGTTAATTATTTTATTTATATTATCCATTTTGATTTCCTTTCTTATATTTAAAGCAGTTTTCATCATGAGAGTTGACGATGCCGATGGCTTGCAGGTAAGCATATATTATAGTTGTCCCAACGAAGGTCATACCTCTTTTTTTCAAATCTTTAGATATTTGATCTGAGAGTTTGGATGATGCTTTATTTGTTTCATATATTATTTTACCATTTGTAAAACCCCAAATATATTTAAAAAAGGAGCCATATTCCTTTTCAATTTTTTTAAATATTTTAGCATTATTAATAGATGCTTTTATTTTTAATTTATTTCTAACGATACCTTTATTTTCTTTTAATTCATTTATTTTTGCCTCATCATAACAAATTATTTTATCAATATCAAAATTATCATAAGCATGTCTAAAATTTTCTCTTTTATTTAAAATACATTCCCAAGATAATCCTGCTTGAAATGATTCTAAGATTAAAAGTTCAAACAGTTCTTTATCATCATAAGTAGGTTCTCCCCACTCTTCATCGTGGTATTTAACATAAAGCGGATTATCTAGATTACACCATTTACATCTTTGCATATTTGTCTCCTTTTGGTATTTTGTATTTTGTTATATCTAATCCTTCTAATTTTAATAATTTTATTTTAACATCTATTCCACCAGTAAACCCTGTTAGATTGTTATCAGTACCCACTACTCTATGACAAGGGATAATGATTGGAATAGGATTATGGCCGATTGCACCACCTACAGCTCTAGCTGATGTTTTAGAGTTTATTTTTTGGGCTACAAAACCATAGGTTACAGTTTGACCATAGGAAATAGTTTTTAATGCATTCCAAACTTTTATTTGAAAAGGTGTGCCTTCTAGTTTTAATTTTAAATCATCTATATTAGGGTTTTCTTTATTAAAATATTTATCTAACCAAATTTTGGTTTGTTTAAATATCTCTAAGTTGTCATTTGTTTTAGCTTCTTTTTTTATATTCTGATAGTATGATTCTTTTTCTAATATGATATGAGTTAGATTTGTTCCATCACTAATTAAAGTTAGATTACCTATAACCGATTTATAGGTAGTTTTATATTTCATATAAGCACCTCAAATAAATAATATGAAATTTTATAATTAAAGTCAAGAAAAGCATCTTTTTTAGATGCTTAACCAATGTTTATATCTCCATATTTAGTAACAGATGTTAAAGTGTAATTACCTAAATTAGATGAATTATTTATTTTTATTTCACCCCATTTGGTATCACCTAAGGCTTTACCGTTTGAAAGTTTTTCGACAGTAATTTCCCCATATTTTGTTTCTAGTTTTGAATTATCTGTTAGAAATATGTTATTAATTTTTATATCTCCATAAGTTGTTTTAATAGAGGTATAACCATTAATAGTACTAGCTTTTACTTCACCATAAGTGTTTTTTACGGTTAAAACGTTTGCGTTTTCCGTTAAAACATCACCATAGGTTGTTTCAATATTAATTCTACTTGCTTTATTTACAGTAATATCTCCAGTAGTAGATTTAACATTAATGTTGCCGTTTGTTTTTGCAATTTCTATATCACCATTATTATTTTTAACATTTAACTTTTTACTAAATGTTTTTGGTATATATATGATTAGATGTGGGCTTTTTTGAAGGCATATGCCAAAACATTTTTGCGCATCAAATTCAATGTTTAAAGTGTTTTCTTTTTGATTTATTTTAGGTTTTTCTTTTTCACTATAAACATCTATTTTTATTTTATCATCTGAAGAGTTTTTAAATTCAATATCAGTATTTGTGATGTCTAGTTTAATTTCATTAAATATATTATCATAAGTTTTAGATAGAGTTAGGTTATCGCTTTGTCCTAGGCTTATAAATTTAACATTAATTAATGAGGGATTTAAGATTCCCCATATCATGATAGCTAGTAAACTTATAGTGCATAAAGATAAAAGGATTATTGATACGATGATTAATTTTTTATTCTTCATCTACGTCATTTCCTTTTAAGTTAAAAACTAGTTTTATTATTTGCATAATTAAAGCATAAATAATCCACATTATCCAGGTTATGTGCCAAGCCATGGTTAAAAAACTAATAAACATATAAATGATGAGAGTTAGGAGTGCGAGTGCTTCATCGATGGTTTTATATAAGTTATTTTCTTTTGTTTTTATTTTAATTTTTTTAGTTTCTTTATTATCATAAACCATGCTTGTATAAATGATTATGCCAGTTGCGATGGCGATAATAATTAAGAATAAACAAATACCTAATATTTCTAAATCTTTTATGTTACCAAAGATAATTACAAATACAACTGATAAAATATATAGACTTACTGATATAGAATACATGAAAGCTTTTTTCTTTTGAATTTCTCTTTTAAATTCATGAGGAGTTTGCTCTTTTTTATTGCCTGTTAATAGTTCATCAGTAGTTATTCCATATAAGTTACATAGCGGAACTATTTTATCAAAGTCTGGGGTTGTCCCGCCTGTTTCCCACTTACTAACTGTTTGCCGGCTAACATTTAATATATTAGCTACTTCTTCTTGTGATAGATTTTTTTCTTTTCTTAGTTCATATAATTTTTCTCCTAATTTCATTTTTTCACCTCGAGATAATTTTATAATGAAACGTGTTTACAATACTAGCATTTTCACTTTGCAATTTGTCAACTAAGTTTAACATTGTTTGTTTTCCCTTTAAATATAAGGGTGTTTTATGCTCTTAATTTAAAGGTTTTTGGAGCTTTATTATAAACTAAAATTAAAGCAATTATACAGTATAAAATACTAAATATGATGGTTGCTAGTCCAAAATAAAAGGTTGGTAGTTTTTCTCCGATAAAGAAATAACATACAAAGTAAGTTAAACCTTGGACTAGTGAATAAGTACTACTTTTCATTTCTGTGTTTACGTTATATGGCTGTAAAAGATAATACATAACTAAATAATGAACTGAGAAAAAGATACTCATGGCTAAGATAGATACAAATATGATGACATAGTTTAATGGTTCGGCCACTCCTCCAGATAAATATAGAAGTAAGGTTAATCCCCCACCGATTAGGAGTGCTGGAATTAGATTTAAGGAAATTAAAGTTTTTAATCTTTCTTTAAAGACACCTAATATTACTTTTGGAGTTCTATAAATTCTATATGTCAGCATACTATGATCACAGTTCATAAACATAGCCTGAGTTACAGTGGTTCCACGGTTTAAGATATACATAACAAAGACAAAGTATGGTAAATAAACTAGTAATAAGGCATTTAGGCCTTCGGCTACTGTTTTATTTTTTAAGGTGAGAACTATCAAAATAGCAAATATTAAAGTGATAACAATTGATTGTTTTTTAATAGCTTTAGTTAATATTTTGCTATGTCTTTTAACAAATAGTTCGTGGAAGTAGGCAAATCCATGTTTATTACTTTTAAAGTTTTTGTCTAGTTCGATTTGCTTAGAAACATTTTCTTTAATGGCTTTTGTACTACTAGCATTTTCGACTGCATATACATTTTCGTTTGTTAAGATTTGTTTATACATTTGTTTATATTTATCAAATGAATTGATTACTTTAATACTTAAAAGGCCAGTGATTAAACTTATGATAAAACAAATAATGAAGATAAATGGATTAATTACAATTTTAAAATAAGGCATTCCATAAGCACATAAAAGTAATATTCCAATTACTAGCCAAGTTAGTTTATTTAATAAGTTTTCATTTTTAGCTATTTTAGTTTTTTTAAAATCAGTTATAACATAGGCACTGAAAGTTATTTTTACCATAACGACAAAAATAGGCATAATTATGCATAGCCAAAGTGGAACTTTTAACATTAAACCAAAGATTATGGTAAAGGGCATAAAACCGATGAAGGTTTTTAGCATGGCATATATATAATTAGACAATGTGTATTTTTTGGCATCCATATTCATAATCATCATAGCATAATATTTATCTTTAGTTGGGTTAAACATATAAGTGTTCATAATGCCACCAATGATGGTTAAAAATAAGAATATATGTATAAAAGTATTGACATTATTTAGTTTAAATACTGGAAGCATGGCAAAGATGCAGAAGAATATGTATAGAAATTTACCTAAGAAAATCGTGCATAATTCCATAATTATACTGACAATATTACCAATGATTTTTAAGGCTTTATTTTTATATAAGCTTTCAGGTAATATTTTTCTTATTATTGGCAATTGTTTAATCGAATAAATAACACTATTGACACGGTATGTGTTTTTTAATTTAAAGGAAGTAATAAATGCTTCTAACATATTATTCCTCCTTTAGGGCTTCAATTATTTTGTTTTTGAAGCTTTCAGTGTCTAGATTATCTTTGGTTATCTCTTTTAAAATGCCTTTATTTAAAACAACTATTTCATCACATAAGTCTAAAGCTAGTTCCATAATATGGGTTGAGAAAATAATGATATGATCTTTTTTTATATTTTTAAACATCTGTTTCATTTCTTCTTGGGCTACAACATCAAATGAGGTTAATGGTTCATCTAACAGTAAAATATTTGGTCCGGCTATGATGTTTACTAACATCTGCATTTTGTTTTTCATGCCGTGAGAGTAGTCTTTCATAAGTTTGTCTCTATCTTCTTTTTCTATCTGCATGAAATCAAAGTATTCATCAATATCTTTTTCATTTTGAATATGATTTTTATTTATTTCGATGAAGAATTTTAAGAATTCTCTTCCGGTTAAAAACTCTGGAACATTGGGTGTAGATAAAACGTATCCAATATCTTCTGGTTTAATTTTTCTATCTACTTCATCATTTATATAAAATTCGCCACCATCTAACTCTAAGTCTTCATTTAGACAGTTAAATAAGGTGGTTTTACCGGCACCGTTTCGCCCAAGTAAACCATAGATTTTTCCTTTTTCAAATTCAAAGTTTATATCTTTTAAAACTTCTTTTTTTTCAAAATTTTTCTTTAAATGTTTAATAACTAATTTCATGTGTACCTCCTACTATTTCACATCTATTTCATTATACATTATGGGTATATGTTTGACAATAATTTTTGATAAGAAAAAAATTCTAGATTTTTTCTAGAATTTTAATTAAAACTATTTTCATAAATATCTAAAAACGCGCTGACAAATCTTGCCTCTTCTTTTGCTTTCTTTGTTCCTTTAGTTACTTGCCAGCCATAGGTTTTATAATCTTTATAAGTGAAGTTAGTAAGTGGAAGTAAATTGAATTCATCTTTAATTAATCTAATGCCTTCAGAATAATTCTTTTTTAGTCTAACAAAGGCTTTACTTGGGTTTTTGAAAACAGCCATGCCATATTTATTAGCTCCTATATCGAAGTCGATACTTATTTTACCAAATTCATTTATGTCGACATCACCTTTTATGTTACTTTCACCACTGATGTAAACCTGAGTGTATTTTAAATTATCGTCATAGGCAAAGCCATATTTTACGAGTAACATTTTACCAATTAATATAAGAAAGAATATTGTCAATATAACAACAATTGTGATAAGAATTTTTCTTTTATTTTTCCCATTATAATTTAGTTTTAAAAGTTCTAAAAGATTTTTTTCAGATTCTTTTTTTATATCTTTTTCTTTGATTTTCTCACCAGCAAAAAGTTCATTTAAAGAAATACCTAAAATATTGCATAGATCTTGCATAATTGAAATATCAGGCATACTTCTTCCGTTTTCCCACTTACTAACTGCTTTATAGGATACATTTAATTTTTCTCCGAGCTTTGCTTGGGTTAAATTTTTTTCTTTTCGGCTCCTTGCAATAAACTTACCTATTTTTTCTTGATTCATAGTCTTCTCTCCTTTTGACTACATTATAAAACAGTTTTTATTTTTTTGAACACCTACTGGTGGTAGAGTTTTTACAAATTAATAAAAATAACGTATTGTTATTGTAATTGGTGTCATGGTTTGTTATACTTATATGTAAGGAATATTCAATAGTTGGGTGGTTGCCACTTTTCTTTTTTAAGAAAGGGGGCGATATGATGAACAAGAAAGATTTTTTAATTCTTTCTTTGGTCCTTCTTATTTTCCTACTTGTATTTTTACTATTTATAGTATTAATATAAAAGAAAACCACCTAACACATCTGTGATTAGGTGAAGTCAAAAATTTTGGCACCATCCAACATGGAAGTATTGAATGTTCCTTTTTATTATATGAGATTTCTCTCATCTATATACATTTTATCACAGTTTTTTATTTATGACAAATGATTTATTTTTTGTTTTTTATTTTATCAAAATATATATCACTGCTATTTTGATGTTTGGTTTTAATAGCTTCTATAAATTTTTCTTTACTAGTTTCACCAAAACCACTGAAAGAAACATCACCTATAACTGTATAAGGAACTCCTTTAGTTTCTTCTCCTAAAGCAGCAGCAAATCTATTCATAATTTCAGCATTTTCTTGGTTTTCCCAAACTTCATAAGTATATAAATTGTAATAATCACCATACTCCTCTTTTATTTCATCAAAGAAAGCGAATTCTTCTTTACAGTGTGGACAGGTACTTCCCCAGAAAAGGTAAATATTAACTTTATTTTTATCATGAGTAACATTTTCTAAACTAATTTCTTTTACATTTTCTTTGGGAGTGGTATTGGTGGTTTCTTCATTATTATTGCTGGTGTTTTCTTCGACATTATTTTCATTACTTACTGAGTTTGAATTATCAACTTCTTTTAATAGAACATAGTCTGTAAACCATTTTTCAAAGTCATCATTTGATTTATAATATTTTAAATCATTATCACTATTCGCATCTAGATAATCAACCATTATTCCTTTGTTAAAGATGGCAAATGATGGGTAGTATTTTATTGATTCACTTAATTTTGTATCTTTAATATCAGAAAAAGCAATTTTATAAATCTTGATATTATTATTTGTTATAAAGTCATATAATACTTGTTCAAAATTAGCTGATGTAACGCATGCGGGCTGATAGACAAATAAAGCAAAAGATTCTTTATCATCCATTAATTTTTCTAAATCAGATGTTCCAATTTCTATAAATTCACTACTTCCATAATATTTATCTTCTAAAGAAAATTTTTGAAAGGGCATAATTTTTATGACTACTAAAACTACCGAAATCAATAAAAGAAGTGGTATAACCCACATGAATTTTTTATTCATTTTCATTTGTACTAACCTCATGAAGTGAATCAAAGTCTATATCATGATATGGAATTTTCCAAAAATCATATGAAGTGTCACCATATTTGGTGGTTTTAACTTCGACATTGTTTTTACCTTCATAATACCAGTAACCACCAACATTATAAATTTTGTTTTCATCCCAACCTAGTTTTACTAACATGGTTTTAGTCATGCCTGCATAACCTCCACCACCACACATTAAGAAAATGTTTTTATCTTTTGGAAATATGTATTCTAAAATGTCCATTGATTCTTCATAATTAGCGGTATATTCTCCATCTTTTTCAGTGAATAAGGTTTTTCCTTTATATGTATCACCTACTTCTTCAGGTAGTCCAGATACATTGACTAAATATGGTAAAGGTACTACTTCAAAACCTTTAACAAATCCAGATAAATAAGCATCTCCACCAATGGCTTCATAATTTCCTGGATCTTTTAACATTCTCATATCTCTATAAACAGAGTCTTCTCTATTTAAGTAATTATCAATAGTTTCTTCATTGATATTTTTATCAATTCCAAATTCACCTCTAACTCCTTCTGTTACTTCTGGGGCTGGCAAGGGTGTTAAACGATTTCCTTTATCATTAAATAAGAATGCACATACAATAATTGTTATAATTATTAAAACACATATAACTAACATAATAATACTTTTCTTTTTCATACTAAAACCTCCTACAATAATAGTTTAACCATAAAAAGATAAAATATCAATAACGAATTAGTTGAAAAAGGCTCAACCTTAAGTTGAGTTTTATTTAGTGCAGCTTTCATCTAGTTTTAAAGGTATTTCATAAGTAATAATTTTATGATGGTCATCACTAGCATTCACTTTTAAGTATAATGAACCATCCTTATATACCTTACATGTTTTTTCATAATCATCGACTGTGAATGTTACTTCTTTTAAGAAATCTTCTAAAGTAATACTTTCTTTTTCATTATATTTATAAGAACTTATTTTATTTTCTGTTTTGCCATTTTTCTCATATAAAATACATTCTATTTCTTTATATTTTTCTTGCTCATCACCACCACAATATTCAATGTTAGATATATATATGGCTGATTTTTGATTGTTATAGGCAATGTTTCCTGATATTGTGAAGTTTGGACAATTGGCTGATAATGTTTTAAATTGAAAATCATCATTTTTGAAAAGCATCAAAACTAAAATTACAATTATAAAAATTAAAATGAGGCCTATAATAATCCACGTTGGTTTTATTTTTTTATTATTTTTAAATTCACCATTATAGAGTTCTTCTAAGCTGACATTAAAGTCTTCACTAATTTTTTTTATTAGAGTACTGTCAGGCATGTTCTTTCCATTTTCCCATTTACTTACAGCTTGATAAGTTACATGATATTTATCAGCGAATTCTTTTTGGGTTAAATTATGTTTTTGTCTTAGTTCTTTAATGAATTTGCCAAACTTTTCTTGATCCACATTATCACCTACTTTTGCACTACTAATTAATTATACCATATTTTTGTGTTATCTTACATTTAAAAACTAGTGTACTTATACACTAGCTCTTAATAATCACTCATCTTTAAAGTGTTTTACAATTAAAGGTTTTAATAGTTCGATAATTACAAGTGAAACAAGGTTTATTAAAATTACGTATATAAATTGATTAACGGTTACTGCTTCAAGGCCAAATATTTTACCGATTGGACTAAAGAATACAATAATTTGAACAAGTATTAAAGCAAGTATTCCAATATTTAATTGTTTGTTTTTGAATATACCTTTTTTATGAATTTGTTCTTTTAAGGATCTACAGTTATATGCGAAGACAAATTCATTAATAACGATACTTAAAAGAGCTAAAGTTTGAGCAACACCTTGTCCAAGTGGCAAGAATCTATAATAAACATATAGACTAATTAGTGTTTCTAAGATTACTGATAAAATTAGAAAGCCACTAAAGAATTTTGTAAATATTTTTTTATTTAAACCGTTTGGTTTTTGTTTCATGATGTTTTTAGAAGCTCCTTCAAAAGCTAAAGCTATTGATGGGACGGTATCAGCTACTAAGTCAATATATAAAACATGAATAGCGGATATTATAGTATTACCGGTTAACATACCAAATAAAATGATTAAAATTTCGGTAAAGTTACTAGATAAGTTATATAAGATATTAGATATAACGTTATCATATATTCTTCTTCCTTCAGATACAGCTGTAACAATTGTGTTAAAGCTATCATCTAAAAGAATAATATCTGATACATCTTTGGTGACATCGGTTCCACTTTTACCCATACCAACACCAACATTAGCTAGTTTGATGGCTGGGGCGTCGTTTACTCCATCACCTGTCATAGCTACAACTTTATTTTCTTTTTGAAAGGCTTTGACAATTTGTACTTTTGTCTCTGGGCTGACTCTCGCATATACTTTATATTTATTAATGTTTTTAATTAAATCTGTTTCTGATAGTTCACTAGCATTTATACATTCATCTATATTTTGACATATTCCAGCTTCTTTAGCGATTGTATAAGCTGTTTGCAGGTTATCGCCTGTTAACATAATTGGAATGATGCTGGCTTCTTTACACATATCAATAGAAGCTTTAATATTTTTTCTAATAGGATCTTTGAAACCAGCTAACCCGGTTAAAATTAAATCTTTTTCTTCGTTAAAGTAATCTTCTTCGTTGGTAACTATTTTATCTATTTTTTTATAGGCGAAAGCAATTACTTTTAAGGATTCTTCGGACATTTGAGTTTCTATGTTTTTATATTGATTTATATATTCATCAGTTAAATTTTGAAGTTCATTATTGATTAAAATTTTGGTGCTTCTTTGTAAAATGGCTTCTAGGCTACCTTTAAGATAAAGATATGTTTCACCATCTTTTTTATAAACAGCACTCATCATTTTGCGTTTTGAATCGAATGGTAATTCGGTTATTTTAGTAACTTCTTCTGATTTTAAATTATTTTCTTTTAAATAATTTTTTATGGCTACATCAACGGCATCTCCAGTATATAGGCCATCAGAGGCTAAGGTGGCAGAATTAGAATTATCCATGACATTAATTAAGGTTTGATAATTTTTGATGTCTTTTAATTCTATTTCTTTATTATCTGTATAAAGTTTAGTGACTTTCATTTTATTTTCGGTTAGGGTACCTGTTTTATCAGTGCATATTACTTCAGTAGATCCTAGTGTTTCGATAGCGGCTAAATTTTTGACAATGGATTTCTTTTTAGCCATTCCGCTAACGCCAATGGATAGTGTGGCAGTGATGGCAATAGTGAGGCTTTCTGGAACACTAGCTACAATCATTGATATGCAAAGCATAACAATATTTAAAATGGTATAATGATTGATTAGTCCAAATATTAAGACAAAAGCGATTAAGATAAAGGCAACACCAGTAATAAAACGGCTGACTTTGGCAACTTTCATTTGAATTGGGGTTGCTGGTTCTTCTTTAGTGTCTAATACACTGGCAATTTTACCAAGTTCAGTATTCATGCCAGTACTTATGACAATTGCTTCTATTTTACCTGAGACAATGACTGTTCCAGAATAGATCATGTTGTACGTTTCAGCTAAGATAGTTTCATTTGGAATTGTAATTTCATTTTTTTCGACATTATTGCTTTCACCGGTTAGAATTGATTCATCCGTTTTAGCAAAATAACTTTCGACTATTCTAGCATCGGCTGGCACTTTATCACCAGCTTCTAAAATGATATAATCTCCAGGGACTAATTCTTTAGCATCTATGTCCGTGCTGGTGCCATTTCTTCTGACTGTGACATAATTAGCTGAATATTTTTTTAATTTTTCAGTCGCATTAGCGGCTTTTGATTCTTGAAAATAACCCATAATACAATTTACTAAAGTGGTTCCTAAAATAACTAAAGGTTCTAGGAAGTCATCACCAGTAATTAATGAATATATTAAGGATAAAAAGCCAACAACTAATAAAAGAATGATCATCATATTTTTAAATTGGCTTAAGAAAATTTGTAATTTTGTTCTTTTGTTTTTGTCGATTAATACATTTAGACCATATGTTTTTTGTCTTTTTAATACTTCTGTTTTAGATAGGCCATCTTTTGATGTATTTAATTCTGTATATATTTCATCTATAGATTTTTGATATGCTTTTTTCATTTTGATACCTCGCTTATTATATTTTTATTATATCACTTAAATATGATGTTATAAAGATTTTAATTAACTTGTTTTATATGTAGTTGTAAAAATTTTAGGATTTGTACAGTATTCCATGACAAATTTATTTTCTTTTTTACATATTATTACACCGACTGTATTATCATGAAATGATTTTTTTATGTTTTTATTTACATAGTTTATATATTTGGTTATTTGACCTAGGTGTTCGGCCTTTAGTTCAGTTACTTTAAGTTCTATGACTACATAACAGTTATAGTTGGTATTAAGAAATAGAAAATCAATATAATTATAGGTGTCACCCATTTTAATTTTTACTTCACTACCTATATAGGTAAAACCGATGCCAAGTTCTTTTAAAAAGTCATCAATATTTTCTAGGATTAATTGGTGTAAGGTATATTCACTTAATTCTTCGTTTGGATTATTAGTTTTAATTATTATTGGATTTTTAATTAAAGTATTTATCTTAGGTTCTTCTAGCTCGTCCTTATACCCTATTCTTTCATATTCATTAGATTTGATTCTTTCGTTAAGCTCACGATAGGATAAATTTTGAGATATTGCAACATTAATATAGTAAGATATTTTCTTGTCATCATTTAAAGGTAATAAATATTTATAATGAGTCCAAGTAAGACTTCCAAAAAGGTGCCTCACTGCGGCACCTTTTTCAAATAATAAATAAAACTGTCTCATTCTCTTTAAATTGGTCGCATTATATCCCTTACCAAGTTCTTTAGTTAACTTTTCAGAATATTCTTTAATTAATTTGTTTCCGTATTTTGCTCTCTTCTATCCACCTTGAGCTTCGACTATTAATCTACCTACTTCAAAGTAAGCGTTTAAATCACTTTTGTTTTTGGAATAGTCTTTGACTTTTTTATAGATTTCATTTTTAATTAAAGTTTCTTTTATTTCATCATAATAATTCATTTTCAGCACTTCCTTTATTTTACTTTATATGTGGTAGTAAATATTCTATTATCACTGCAGTACTCCAAAACATACTTATTTTCTCTTTTGCATATAACTACACCTACTGTTTTATCATTAAATAATTCTTTAATATTTTTATCAACGTAATTTATATATTTTGTTATTTGACCAATGTATTCTGCTTTCATTTCAGTTACTTTTAGTTCAATGACAACATAACAGTTATATTTCACATTAAAAAGTAGAAAATCTATATAATTATATCTATCACCTATTTTAATTTTTACTTCACTACCTACATATGTAAAACCAACACCTAGTTCTTTTAAAAAGTCATCCATATTTTCTAGGATTAATTGGTGTAAGGCATATTCACTTAATCTTTCATTTTTATCTTTAACTTTTATCATTATTGGATTTTTAATAAATGTATTTATTTTAGGTTCTTTTAACTCTCCTTTGTATCCAATTCTTTCATATTCATTGGATTTTATTCTTTCACGTAATTCTCGAATGGATATTCTTTGATTTTCTATTAGATATATGTAATAATTAATCTCTTTTATACTTTTTAACTTTAATAATTCTATGTAATGACCGATTGTTAATTGGTGCGACATTGTCGCACCTTTTTTTATTACCACATAAAATTTTCTCATTCTCTTAAGTGCGGAAGTGGTATAACCTTTTCCGAGCTCATTAGTTAATTTTTCAGAATATTCTTTAATTAATTTGTTTCCATATTTGGCTCTCTTTTCTCCACCCTGAGCTTCGACTATTAATCTACCCACTTCAAAGTAAGCATTTAAATCACTTTTGTTTTTAGAATAATCTTTTACTTTCTTATATATTTCGTTTTTAATTAAAGTTTCTTTTATTTCATTATAGTAATTCATTTTCAGCACTTCCTTTATTTCACTTTATATGTGGTAGTAAATATTCTATTATCACTGCAGTACTCTAAAACATACTTATTTTCTCTTTTGCATATAACTACACCTACTGTTTTATCGTTAAATAACTCTTTAATATTTTTATCAACGTAATTTATATATTTTGTTATTTGACCAATGTATTCTGCTTTCATTTCAGTTACTTTTAGTTCAATGACAACATAACAGTTATATTTCACATTAAAAAGTAGAAAATCTATATAATTATATCTATCACCTATTTTAATTTTTACTTCACTACCTACATATGTAAAACCAACACCTAGTTCTTTTAAAAAGTCATCCATATTTTCTAGGATTAATTGGTGCAGGGCATATTCACTCAGCTTTTCTTTTTTATCACCCACTTTTATTATTATTGGGTTTTTAATGAATGTATTTATTTTAGGTTCTTCTAATTCTTCTTTGTACCCAATTCTTTCATATTCATTGGATTTTATTTTTTCTCTAAGTTCTCTAACAGATAAATTTTGTTTATCAGTTATATAAATATAATACTTTACTTCATTTATATTTTTTATTTTTAATAATTCTGTATAATGACTCCATGTTAATTCGCTCGACAATGTCGAGCGTTTTCTAAATAATAAATAAAATTGTCGCATCTTACGTAAATTAGAAACAGTAAATCCTTTTCCGAGTTCATTAGTTAATTTCTCAGAATATTCTTTGATTAATTTGTTTCCGTATTTAGCTCTCTTTTCTCCACCCTGAGCTTCGACTATTAATCTACCCACTTCAAAATAAGCGTTTAAATCACTTTTGTTTTTGGAATAGTCTTTGACTTTTTTATATATTTCGTTTTTAATTAAGGTTTCTTTTATTTGATTATAATAGTTAATTTTAATCACCTCTATTTATTAATATACGATTTTTATAAGCTAAATCCTTTTTTATGTAAAAAAAATACCGCTTTATAGCGATACTTTTTAATAATCTTTCTTAATGAATATTTTATAAGAAACTTTATAAGATATGGTGTACATGATAATAATTAATAAGGTTAAAATATATGCTCCAAAAGTTTCTAAGAAATTATTTATTTTTTGGATATCTAGATTTAAACCTAGTTTAGTAATTAGAAAACTAGCTCCAACAATGATTAGGACCATAAAGAAAATTAAAATGAACATTTGGATTCGTCCTTTTTCAGCACCCCATTTATATATACTTGGTATTTGAATTGCTTGAATTAAAGCTATACCAAATAGACCGCTTAAACTTGTAATAAATAGATTATCATAATCTAAGTCGATTAGGTTATTTGGTCTTACACTATTCATGATGTTTACGATTAATATAGTTAAAAGCACACCGATGATGGCGCCGATAATAGCAGAAGAAATGGCAATAATATATTTTGAGATAACGAGTTCTTTTCTATTTACTGGAAGTGATAAGATATATTTTTCAGATTTTGATACTTCGTCATAGTTGAATGTTGATAAAGATATCATTCCGATAATAGCGCATATAATCATTGGGGCAATAGAAGCATTTTCGGTACCGGCAATAGCGATAGAGCAAAATATTATGGTGATTAAAAGGCTTGTTTTATAACTAGATAAATTTAATAAATCTTTTTTGATTAACCCTTTCATTATTTTTCTCCTTTCACATAAAATAACATTATTTCATCAATTGAAGGTTTATCAACCGTGTTAAAGTTATATGTTTTTTTGATATAGTTTTTGTCTTTTACTAAAACTTCGTAATGATATTTTTCCTTTTTATACCTGATATAGTCTTCTTTTTTGATTATTTTAAAGTCATTTTCATCACATTTAATGACACCATAGTTTTCTAATAAGTCATCGGTTTGCAGGTTAAAGATAATTTTTCCTTCGTGTATGAAGATAATATAATCTGATAAGTGCTCGAGGTCTGTGGTGATATGCGATGATATTAAAATAGATCTTTCTTCATCTTCTTCTATGTATTTTCTAAAGATATCTAATATTTCATTTCTAACGATTGGATCTAAACCACTAGTTGGCTCATCTAATATTAAGGCTTTAGGGTTATGTGATATGGCAGCAGCAATTTTTATTTTCATTTTCATACCACTTGAAAAATCTTTGATTAATTTATTTAGTGGTAATTTAAACTCTTTTAGATAGTTAAAGTATTTCTTTTCATCCCAGTTTTCATAAAATTCTTTCATGATAGAATTAACACCTTTAGCGGTTAGGTAATCTGATAAGAAACTATCATCTAAAACAACACCTAAATCTTTTTTTATTTCTTTTTCATATTTTTTATTATCTTTATCAAATACTTTGATGGTGCCTTCAGTTTTAATGATATTTAAAATTGCTTTGATGGTAGTGGTTTTACCCGCGCCATTTTCACCAATTAAGCCAGTAATAATTCCTTTAGGAATGGTAAAGCTTATATTATTTAACTCAAAACCTGGATATTTTTTAGATACTCCGTTTAGTTCTAATACATTTTTCATTTATTTTTCCTCCTCAAATATAATTTTAAAAATTTCTTTAATGTCATCATTTGAAATGTTTGATATTTTCGCAATATTGTAAATTTTACTAGTTAACTCTTCTATTTCTTTTAGTTTTTCTTCTTTAATTAATTCGAGATTTTTAGGAGCGATAAAGCTACCTTTTCCTGGAACTGTTTTGATAAATCCTTCTTCTTCTAATTCATCATAAGCTCTTTTGACCGTTAGAAAACTGATTTTTAAGTCGGTGGCTAAGGAACGGACTGATGGCAAAGCTTCGCCTTCTTTTAAATTGTTATTACAAATAGACTGTTTAATAGAATTTTTTATTTGTTTGAAAATTGGGGTGTCAGTTCCATTACTTATGATTATATTCAAACACATCACCTCACTGTTATATGAATTATATAACAGTTATAACAGTTTGTCAAGAGCAAAATAAAAACTACTAATTAATAGTAGTTAAATTTTAGTAATTTCAGTTTCTACTTTTTTTACAAGATTATTATATTTGTCTAAAATATTATTATCTGAAAAGACAATGTTTTCTCCTTGTATGGTCCAACTATTTGGATTATCTGATAGAAGGTTTAATACTTCATCTTCTATTTTTAAAATAGAAATAAGTTCATCTATAGAATTATCTAATTCAGACAAATCTAAGGAGTTTATATCACCAATATATTCTTTTTCGTATAAATCGGTGTAGTAACTATCTAGACCTTTATTTTCAATATAAGACATAGCTTTTTCTTTATTCATGTATTTATGATAATCTTCTTTATAGGTTTCTAATTTCTTGATCATATCGGAAATGTATTTTTTTGAATCTGTAAATTCTTTACCATCCTTACTATAATTTTCTACTGTTAACAAGGTTGTTATTTTTTCATCTTCTAGAACGTCTACAATTTGAAGCAAACTATTAAAGGCATCTTTCATATAAGATTTAAAAGCTTTTTCAACGGTAGCATAATCACCTGTTGTGATAATATTATCTAGTTTTTCATTTATTTTATCAATATCCATATCACTTAAATCAGCATTCGTTAAATCAACAATTTCGGATAATTCATTGCTTAATTTTTCTTCTTGTTTTAAATCAGATATAACCGTGTATCCTACTATACCGGCAAATACCACTAAAATTACAATTATGGCGATTACAATTTTCTTTTTTCTACTTTTTTTCATTTAACTCCCTACTTTCTATATATATTGTATCATAAATTACTTATTAAATTTTAATTTTATTATTAATTTATTTTGATTTTTTAAAGCACTTATTTGACCTAGATGTTCAGATTTTAATTCGGTTACTTTTAGTGTTATTACTACATAACAGTTATAGTTGGTATTAAAAAATAAGAAGTCAATATAATTATAAGTATCACCTATTTTTATTTTTACTTCACTACCTACGTATGTAAAACCTATACCAAGTTCTTTTAACGGTAATATTAAAGAATAATGACCCCATGTTAGATTTGGTAATTGTTGTGCCACTGGCGCACCTTTTTGAAACATTAAATAAAACTGTCTCATTCTCTTTAAATTGGTCGCATTATATCCCTTACCAAGTTCATTAGTTAGCTTTTCAGAATATTCTTTAATAAGCTTATTACCATATTTAGCTCTCTTTTCTCCGCCTTGGGCTTCAACTATTAATCTACCTACTTCGAAATAAGCATTTAAATCACTTTTATTTTTAGAGTAGTCTTTGACTTTTTTATATATTTCGTTTTTAACTAAAGTTTCTTTTATTTCATTATAGTAGTTAATTTTAATCACCTCTATTTATTAATATACGATGTTAAAGGCTTAAATCCTTTTTTATGTAAAAATATAACAAAAAAACTGCCATGAAAATTATTCATAACAGTTTTTAGTAATAACTTAAAAATATTTAAGTAAAATACATATTGGTAGCCTGTACGAGAATTGAACTCGTGACTCCACCTTGAGAGGGTGGCATCTTAACCACTTGACCAACAGGCCATATAAGTAGACATTTTGCAATGCCTATTTAATATTAACATAAAATATTTATTTTTTCAATAGTCTTAGTGACTATTTACCTAATTATAGCAAGTTACAAAGATTAAGGTAAACTTCGTTAGTTAAAATACAATCGTTTAAAGCACGGTGAAGATTTCTTGTGTTTAAATTAAAATATTCAATTAAATCATCTAATCTATGGTGAGCTAGAGTTGGAAGTATTTTTCTTGAAAACCTTAATGTGTCTATATAATCATTTGTTAAAGCTTCTCCAAGGTTTTCTTCCATACTGTCATATAAAAAATTAATGTCAAAATTTACATTATGACCAATAATTACATCATTTTCTAAAAAGTTACTAAATGAAATTAGAACATCTATTAAATCTTCACCTTCATTTAAAATCATTTCATTAGTGATACCAGTTAGATTGGTGGTGAATGGTCCTATTTCTTCATTTACTTTGATTAGTTTTGAAAAGGTATCTACTACTTGTTTATCTCTTACTTTGATTGCACTAATTTCTAAGATTTCACCTGATGCGGAATCTAAGCTAGTTGTTTCAATATCAATAACTGTATAATCACTTATATTTTTAATTAAGCTTTTTCCTTTATATATTCTTTGATTATAATATGCCATACTGCTTCCTTTCTATTTTTATAGTTACTTATTTAATTCTTTACTTAATTTACTGGGAATCCTTCTAGCACTTCTAACAGAATTTAAGCCATATTCTTTTAATTTGGCAAATTGATATTCTTTTGGGTCATATTTTTTTATTAATTCTAAATTCATTATTGGATTTTTAGGTTCATCATATAAATCAAGTTCTATTACTTTACATTTATATAAAATAGCAGAATATGGTGCGCCTAAATATATATAAACAGTGTCACCTAGTTTTATGTTTTTAGGCTGTTTCCATGAAAATACAGGTAAGCTTTCGATATAGGTAATGACATCAAAATATTTAGGATTGGCGGGAATTATCCATTCATCTTTTATATCAGATAGTTCATAGCTAATATCTACTAACTTCATTATTTCTTCATCAGTTAAAGTGCCATCTAAAATAATACTTACCCATGATTTTTTATTCATGTGGTATGCGGGGTATATACCTTTTCTTTTTAAGTAATTTATATCATCTAATTTAAGATTTAATATTTCTATTTCACCACTTTGAGATGGAATGATTTTACTTTTGTCAATGTTCATAATAATGGCAAACCATTTTTCACTTTTTTGGTTTCTAAAAACACCGAAAGTGGGATTTTTCTCCCATAGAAATTTTGGAGTTACTTTATATTTGTTTATGATTAATTCAGCTAATTTATTTGTCTTTTTAAATATAAAGTATTTTTTATCAAAGCAGTTATTTCTGATATCTTTTAAAATGTTTTGATATTCTTCTTTGATGGTTAAAGCAAAACTTCCAGTGATGTTTTCTATTCTAAAGTTCGTATATTCACTTTCAGCATCTAAATCATAGATCTTACCTTCTACTTTGCCATCTTTATTGATAATAATGTTTGCCTTGAAAGTATCATCCATGAATTTTTTAGAATATTTATAAGCATCTTTTTCTTTAATAAAACCATATTTAATTAATTTGTTTTCATTCAATATATATGTTTTAAATATTTCTTCTTCTATTTTCATAATGCATCTACTCCATAGAGATTATATCACGTATAATATTGATTAGTAAATTGATAAAATTACAGATCATCTTTTTACAAGTATAATAAAGTTGCTCTTGTTGGGTAAATTATACGATTGATTTTAATTTTCAATATTTTACTAAAAGGTCGTACAAACTTTTCGTATTTGATAGCCACACATTAATTAAGTGTTTTCAATCAAAAAGACACAAGATTTTATTCTTATTTCCTGTTTTAATATTGTAATTTATATAACTGTTTGTTATAATTATATCAAGGAATATTCAATAGAGTTGGTGCGACCTCTTTTTAAAAAAGGAGGTGGTGTTTATGACTAAAAGAGAAAAAGCTCTTTATGCCATAATCTCCCTTCTATTTATTTTAATATTTATTATATTATTTAAATAGAAAAAGGCACCTAACTCATTTGCTTCAATGATTTAGGTGCGGCAATCAAATTGGTTTTAGTAGAGTTTATCTAGGAGTTCATTATGTCAGTGATGAGTGTATGGGCTTTATTATTTCTGTTTTCTATTTAGTTTTGTTTATTAAAAGCATGAATAAAATTTAAAAACCAAGTCTTTTTTAAGATTTGGTTTCTTTGTATTTTAAGAAGTCTTCAAAGGCTTTTAGACCATATTTTTTATTATAATAGTTTGGAAATTCATTTAGGTGCGCTAAAGCGATTTTAGCTGTTATTATTAAATCATTATTAGTAACATTGGTTTTTGGATTAATTAAACCGTGTTCTAGTTCAATATTTATACCATCCAAAAATTCTTCTATAGTATATTTATCAAAGGTTACCCCTAATATATTAGCGGCATATATGGCATCATTTATATTAAACATATTATCACCAATATATTATATGTTATTTTTTTGATATGTTTTTTGATGTTTCTTTTTTATAATGATTTTTATGAATGATTATTAATGTAATAATAGTTACAAGAATAATTACTACATCGATTATAATAACTATTATCAAATTTGTATAATTGGTTTCAGATTTTTTTCTAGATACTTTTTCTTTTATATCTCTAATTACTTTAATTTTATATTCTTTAACTGTTCCATCTTCGGCTTTGACAGATAATTTTATTTCATTAATTCCAGTTTTAAGTTCGTATTCACCATTACCTTCAACTGATGATTTTGAATCTTCTAAAGTAGAATTAACTTTTATTTTTTCAACTTCATTTTTAACATTAATGGTATACTCTAAAGTATCTTTATTAAATTCTATTTTTCCTTCGCTTAGTTCAATAGTTTTTAAATTGGCATTGTTTGATTTTGTTTCTATAACTGTTTGTGTAATGTTTTGTTTACTAGATGAAGTAGAACTCTTTTTAGGAGCATTACTCAAATAAATGTATCCAGTTATTCCATACCTATCTGGGGAAATGGTATATTCACAGGCAGCTTTTGGAGCTTTTGCTTTACAAGCTTTATCAGTGTCTTCGCACCAACTGCTTGCCATACATTCTTTATAAGTTGGATCGCTTTCATCTATACATGGTCCAGTTGAATCCCATACATAAAGGGTATTTCCAGATACTCTTTCAACATAGCCAACATGACCATATGAAGTCCAGCCACCCCAAACAATAATAGAGTTAGCTTTTGGTGTAGTTCCTACACTATATCCAGCATTTTTGGCATCACTATACCACTCTTTAGCATTACCCCAGCCCGGTAAAGTTACACCAGCTTTTTCATAGGCCATTTTCCATGCATACCACGTGCAATTTGTACCATAAGGACCGCTTTGTTTATAAGGATTACTGGCTGCACTTACCCCGCTAATGCTTAATACATTAATAATAAGCAATAAAATAATTATTTTAATTTTTTTCATAATACTCTCTCCACTACATTTAAATTCATTCTCATTATATCATATATTATTCATGTATTAATATAACTTGGATAATTTTACAAACAATTTAATTTCATATATAATTATTCCTTGTAAAGGACTGATATTATGAACAGTGCACTTAATTACTATGAATTTTTGGGAGTTAGTGAGATAGCAACTAAAGAAGAAATTAAAAAAAGCTTATAAAGTGCAGATGAAAAAATGGCATCCTGATATTAATAAATCGAAAGAAGCTCCCGAGATGTCTATTAAATTAAACGAAGCAAAAGAAACACTTTTAGATGATGATAAAAGAAAAGCTTATGATTTAAGTTTGAAAAAAGAAGTGAATCAGAATTATAATAAGTTTAATTATGGACAAAAAAGTAATGAAAATACTTATACTAATTATGATACTTCATATAATACATATGAAGAAGCTAGAAAGGTTACTAAATGGGAATATTTCAAAGAATATTTAAAGTATAGTACTGATTCTAAATTCAGAAAGTTTTTGGCTATTATTGGTGTCGGCTTAGAAAGTTTTATGTGTTTTATCATAAAAACTTTATTAATTGGGCTTGCTATTTTTGGTAGTTTTAGTAGTTATTTAATAATGATGACATTTAGTTTATTGGCGCCTATTTTAGGATTACTTTTAATAATTGTTGTCGGTACTTTTCTAATGAAAGGTTTTATTAACACTATTACTGGTTCTTCAGTTGTTCAAGGAATACTTATATTTGGAAGTTTATATGTATTGATGTTGATACTACCAATTTTATCTAGAAAAATTATATCACCAAAAGTATTTGATATTTTGTATAATAAAATAGATATAAATTTGTTTAAAAAGTGTGTGGGTTATAAAAATTAAAACACCTTATTTGGCGTTTTTATAATTCAATATCAAGATTTTTAAAAAGCTTATCATCAAAAAATTCGTTTAGTTCAATATTTAAACTATCACATATTCTAGCAATAGTTAAAACCGTTGGATTATGACTTTTACCGCTCATGATTGACTGTAATGTAGACTGTGTAAGTCCACTCATTATAGATAGTTTATTTATACTTAAATTATGTTCCGCACATAATTTTTTTATTTTTCTAGCAACTGCTTTTGATACGGTCATAACCATCACATCCTATAAATATTATAGGATATTCGTTTGTCATCTTTTAGCGATATATCGTTGACATTGGCTTGTTTGTATACTATAATTACCTTGAAAGGAGTGTAATTATGAATGGTGAGAGAGTGCGTGCAATTGTTAATCAAATAAGTACGTTTTATCCGGACTTTTTGAGTGTAGAAACCGAATATAATTTGAATATCAAAAACAAAGTTGGAGAGTTGCAGTCAACAGCAAATGTTTTTCGCAAAAAATTGCCAGAAAATATTATATTGTTAAGATTTGCTTATGACATAGCTCTTATAAAAAATATGACTGCTAATTTTATAAGTAATATTAATGATGATATTAACAATTATGACTTTGATCAAAATAGTGATTTTTCTATAACTTTTAAAATTAAAAATAACAATATTTCAGTTATTTCTGAAAATACGCAAAATAATTGTGATATTGATACTGCCCTTGCTTATGATGAATTCTTTGAGGCTTTAAAAAGATATTTAGTAGCTATATCATTGGAAGGTGAATATACAGAATTAAAACGTATAAATGAATATATTGATTATGCTAATGGTAGTGGAATAGAAGATTTTTATAATTTTATCGATTACAATATAGACCTATATAGTCAATTTGATTCTAATAGAACTATAACTGTTCAAAATAATTCAATCCCTGAATTTGCAGATTTTAAACATTATCAAAGTGATAATTCTAATGATGTTAATTATAATTCTTATAATGTAACAAATTATAGCCAAGAACAACAATTCACAAATAATCAACCACTTCCCTATTACATGCAGAAAAGTAATGGGATGTGTATTGCTTCATTTGTTTTTGGAATACTTTCAGTATTTATTTGGCAACTTGTAATTCCTCCACTTTTGGCTTTGACATTCGGTATTGTTGGTGTTAAAAATTTTGATATTAAACGTGAAAAAAACAAAAGTTTAGGATATATTGGTTTGGGATTTGGTGCATTCTTTTTAGTTTTAGATGTATTTTTGATTATTTTACCAATATTATTTTATGTATCAGGATAAAGTATTTGGTATAGAAAGGATAGAAAAATGTTTTTAAAGAGTAATGATGTAATATTTAAAATTACTAACTTTGTTTTAATTATAATAGCTTGTTTATCATTAGGAATTGGTATCGGGTTAAATTATTATTATAATAAATTTGACTATGACTGTTCTTTATATTTAACTTCTTATTCATTAGATGATGATTATAAAAATATAGAACACGAGTATAGAGAGATGTGCCAGTTACAAAGCGAAGAACATCAAACAGCTTCTCAAAAAGGTATGTTTATAGCATACGGTATTACTATAACTTCTATTTGTACAACCATTCTAATTAATATGATTAATACTGTACAGAAAAATAAGCTATCAAACAATATGAAGTAATTTGTTGAATTTGAAAAACGCCTTAATTGGCGTTTTCTTTTATTAATTTTAATGTATCTCTTGCAATCATTAGTTCTTCATCAGTTGGAATGACATATACTTTTATTTTAGAGTTAGGTGTACTAATTAAAGCTTCTCCATAACAATTGTTATTCTTTTCATCATCAATTTCAACACCTAAACATTTTAAGTTTTCACAAACTAATCTTCTAACTACAAAACTGTTTTCACCGATTCCAGCAGTAAATACTATAACATCTGCTCCACCTAATAAAACATAATACTGGGCAATATAATCGGTTATTCTTCTAGCATATTTATGCATAGTGAGTATTGCTCTTTCCTCACCTTTATTATAAGCTTCGGTTAAATCTCTCATATCACTACTAATACCACTTAATCCTAAAATGCCGCTATGTTTATTTAAATCGTTAATAATAGCATTTATATCTTTATTCTCAGCTTCCATAACAGGTGGCAATAATGATGGATCAATATCTCCTGAACGGGTTCCCATCATAACTCCAGCTAGTGGTGTGAAGCCCATAGATGTGTCGACACATTTACCATCTTTAACCGCGGTAATTGAAGCACCATTACCAATATGACAACTGATTAATTTAAATTTATCGGTATTTAATATTTCAGACATTGTTTCAGTAATATATCTATGACTTGTTCCATGAGCGCCATATTTCCTAATACCATATTTTTCATACCATTCATATGGTACTGGATATATATAGGTTTCTTTATCCATTGTTTGATGGAAGGCTGTATCAAAGACAACAGTGTTTGGAACATTTGGTAAAGCTTTCATAAATGCTTCAATTCCAAGCATATTAGCTGGATTGTGAAGTGGTGCGAAGTGTTTAATTGATTCAAGTTTTTGCATAACTTCATCATCAACTATTACTGATTTATCAAAGACATCTTTACCTTGAACTACTCTATGTCCAACGCCTTCGATTTCATCTAATAATTTTACAATATTTAAACTAATTAGTTTTTCAAGTAATAAATTAACAGCATCAACGTGTGTTTTTAACTTAGCATCTTCTTCATATTTTTCTCCATTAAATTTAATTTTATAGTGTCCATCAATACCAATTCTTTCAAAGACACCACTAGCGATGACACTTTCATCATCCATGTTTATTAAACTAAATTTAAGTGAACTACTTCCTGCATTAATAGAAATTATTTTCATTTTACTTCCCCCTTTATATATTGTTTTCCTTTAATTTCTTTAGTTTGTATAAGTTCTTTTTGTTTTTCAGCGGCTGTTATTGTATTTTCAAGTAGTGTTGCAATGGTTACTGGTCCTACTCCACCTGGTACTGGAGTATAAAAACTAGCTATACCTTCTGGATTTTCAGCATCTCCTACTGATTTACCATTTACGTAATTATATCCGGCATCGATAAGAATTACTCCTTCTTTGAGCCAATCTTTTTTAATGTATTCTGGTTTTCCTAAAGCAGCAATTACGATGTCAGATGATTTAATTTCATCTTTTAGATTTTTAGTTTTAGAATGACATACTGTAACGGTCGCATCCCTATTTAAAAGCATTAAAGCCATAGGTTTACCTAATATTTGACTTCTTCCAACAACACAGACTTTTTTGCCCTCAAGTTTTATGTTATAGAAATCTAAAATATTAATTATTCCCTTTGGAGTTGCGGCACCAAAGGATTCTTCTTTAAAGGACATTTTACCAAAGCTATGAGAACTTAAACCATCGACATCTTTTTCTGTAGCAATCACATCAAAACATTTTTGTTCATCAATTGTTTTAGGTAGCGGATGCTGGATCAAGATGCCATTAATTTCGGGGTCTTCATTAAGCATTTGAATTAATGTTATTAAACCTTCGGTTGTGAATTCTGGCAGAGAGTATTCTCTTGTTCTTATACCTACTCTTCTACATGCTTTTGATTTCATTTTGACATATGTTTTTGATGCTTTATTATCACCAACAATAATTGTAGCTAAAGTTATACTATCATCATAGTTATCTTCATAATCATAGACTCTTTCTCTAACATTATTTTCAATTTCTTTCGCAACTAATTTTCCATCTAAAATTGTACTTCTCATGTTTTCACCTACTTTATGGTGTTCGAAGGGAGAATTGAACTCCCACCTTTCCCTTCGGAGGGGAAAACTCTATCCATTAAGCTATTCGAACAACTATATATATAGTATAACATAAAACCACTCAGGATAAAACCTGGGTGGTTAATGTTTTAAACAATGTTTTTATAATACATAAGTTGTTCCATATACAAAGTTTGAAACCTTTATTATATATGTACCATTATATGGAGAATGTCCAACTTCAATTTCTCTTTCTTCGCCTTCTTTTAATTTGAATTTTTTGTCTTTTTCATTTATATATGGACTATCAAAAGTAAAAGTTATTTCATCTTCATTTGCATCTATAACGGAAATTCCATATAAAACATCATCTTTTATAGTTGAAGATTTGAACTGATAAAATTCATGTCTTTCAATAATTTTTTCTCTTTTTTTGACTATAAGATCAATTTCAAAGGTCATACTAACTCTTCCTTTATTCATTTTTTCTTTTCTTTCTTCATTTGATAAATCTTTCCATTCTTTTAATTCATTTTCATTAAACTCTTGAAACATATTTTTTAAATTTTAATTGTTTATGATAAAACTTGAGTGGTTATGTTTAATTCAACACTTTTAATATTTTTTAAATTTTTGTTTGTTTTAACTGTAATGTTTTTTTCTTCTTCACCATTTATAATATCACCTAAATAACTTGTCATAGTAGTTTTATTATTTTGATTATCTTTTAAAGTTATAGTTATTGGAGATATTTTTAACATATTTGAAGTCATATTTGTAGCTTTAGCTGTAAAATAGAATTCATCATCTTTTTTAAATATTTTGATATCACTAAATAATATGTGATTTTGAACAGTGTTTTCAAAAGTTATGTGGATAAGTTCTGGTTCTTTTTCTATTTCTTCGTTTTGATGTTTTGGAATAAAGATATAAATTGTACCTATTATAATAATTAATATAATGGAGATTATAGCTATTTTCATTGGTGTAATAGCTTTAATATCTTGTTCCATTAATTAGCCTTCCAAGTTTCGAAGACATTACAACTACTTGATGAAGGTGCTGGATCTGGCATTTTCATTCTGACAATAGTTGGTATTTTGAAAGCACCACCAAAGGCCATACATGTTCCTGGCTGCAAGGTTTTTTGTTTTTCAACAATATCTGCTGAAATATTTGGAAGCATTTTTGTTATATAATCTAAATCTCTTGGATGGGTAATCTTAAAAATTAAGAAGTTCGCACATTGTGAAATAACGGTATCAGATATTTCAACTGGTCTTTGAGAAATAAGATTGAAAATCAAACCATATTTACGACCTTCTTTAGCGGCTCTTTCGAATATATTATAGCCTATTAGAGCAACATCTCCATCATTTTGAACATATCTGTGAGCTTCTTCAACAAATATATGGAATGGAATAGATGCTCTGTTTTTAAGACTTTTAGTAAAATTAAATAACATTTTTGTGTAAATTTTAACAACTACTTTGGCAAACCAATCTTCTACATCTTCTAGATTAAAGTTAATAACTTGAGCTTTCTTGCTATTTTTAGCAACTAATGTAGCTATATAATTTTCCATGGTTATAAATGTAGGATAACGTAAATACCTTGAATTTTCAGATATAGTTAGTGAATGAAGTCTTACTTTTAGTTCAATAGCATCTGCATAGGTATCTGTATTATTTAATAAACCTTCACTGATTAAAGTAAATTCTAATGCTTTTTCTAAATCTTCTAATGTATAAAATTTAATTTCTTTTGGTTCATATTTATCTAATGATTCATCTATGAAACCGGTAATATATTCGGTCATTAAGATACTTTCAGGAAATTGCCCTTGAGTATCAATTGTAAAACATTCTCTAAATTTTCTAGTATATCCAATACCTTGAACTGGTGCTTCTAAATTAAATTCATTAGTTGAACAATTAGCTAAAATGGCAAAAACATCGTTTCTTTTACTACTGGCTGTTTGATTTGTGTATAAAATTGTCATTATTGCTTTGGCGATTAAATGATTTTTGTATTTTGTACTCATTTCATCATCAGATGCGAATATATTAACTAGTTTTAACATTCTTTCAATGATTGTCAATTGTGAGTGTTTATCAGCACGTAATAACAAAGCCATATCATCAATATCAAGTAACCAAAGTGGTATAGATAGTATTTCGCCATCAGTTTGATGAACGTTAGTTGTATAGAATTTAAAGTTTAAGTTGGGATTTATTTGATTGATGTTTTGTAAGGCATTATGGTATTCACCATAAGCATCAAATATAAAGAAATTAGATCTAAATGGCAATAATTTAGGATTTTCAAAAACATTTTGAAGTAATCTTGCGACACCACATGATTTACCAGAACCACTGTTACCAAATATAGCCATATGACTACTGAATAAATCATTAATATCAACATAAATTGGATGACTATCGTAAAGCGGACTTTCACCAATTACAAATGATGAAGATGTATCTGCACCTAATATTAGGCCCACTTCTTCTTGACTTATTAATCTTAAATGTGAATTAAAAGTTGGTTTTCTGATAACACCACCTACGAATTTCCCATTAGTGATCTCACCTAAAAATCTAATTTTGATTATTTCATTCCCAACATCTTCTACTTCACCTAAAATTTTCTTTTTTTCATCTTCAAAGATAACATGCATATTCATGATGTTTGTTGAAATCGAACCATCTTTTGGTGTTTCAACATGTGCTTCAGTATCACTGATATAAAGTATTTTCCCAAACATAATTTTCCTCCCCTATAATAAATCTTCTATTTGTTTTTTAATTTTTGGATTTATATCTTTAATTATTTCTTTTATTTTTTTACTATTTTGATATTGTTTTAATATATTTTCATAATGTAATAGTTTATTTTCAGCCTCTTTTACTTGTTTATGGACAGCATTTCTCGATACATCTTCATTTTCTGCTATTTCTGATAGTGTTAGATTATTGAAGTAATAGTCTTTGAAATAGGCTTGCTGCTTATCTGTGAGTAGCTCTCCATAATAATCAAATAGGTTACTTAAATAGATTGTCTTATCCATTATTTATTCATTCCTTTAAATAAACCATATATGTATTTTTCAATATCAAATACTCTTAAATCATCTTTAGTCTCACCTAGACCAACATATTTAACAGGTATACCCGTTTCTTCTTTGATAGCTAAAACTATTCCACCTTTAGCTGTACCATCTAATTTAGTTAAAACAATACCAGTTATATTGGTTATTTCTTTAAAGTTTTTAGCTTGACTAATACCATTTTGCCCAGTAGTAGCATCGATTACAAGTAGTGTTTCGTGTGGTGCATTTTCTATTAATTTTCCAATAACTTTATTTATTTTTTCTAACT
This sequence comes from uncultured Bacilli bacterium, assembly GCA_944358675.1. Classification (GTDB taxonomy): domain Bacteria; phylum Bacillota_I; class Bacilli_A; order RF39; family UBA660; genus Coprosoma. The sequence continues at coordinate 52,521 of CALVRN010000004.1, forward strand.
CTTTCATTAAACCTACTTTGTTTTGAAGTCTACCAGCAGTATCGATTAAAACAACATCATAGTTTTCTTCTTTGGCTTTATTAACCCCATCGTACATGACACTTACGGGATCAGCATTTTCTCTTGAGACAATGTCAACGCCAATTCTTTTAGCCCATTCATCCAACTGTTCGATAGCTCCAGCTCTAAAGGTATCACCAGCAACCATTAAAACTTTCTTACCTTCTTCTTTTAATTTATAAGCTATTTTACCGATAGTTGTTGTTTTACCAGCACCGTTTACCCCAACAAATAAGATAATGGTTGGCCCTTCTTTAGCATAATTAATTTTATTTGTTATGATATCACCATCAACATATATAATGAACATTTCATCTACTATAATATCTTTTAACTCATCAGCTGTTTTGATGTTTTCTTTTTTAACACGTTTTTTTAGTCTATCGATTATCTCCATTACGGTGTTTACTCCAATATCAGACATAATCAATATTTCCTCTAGGTTTTCAAAGTATTCATCATCAACTATTTTGTGGTTTTTATTTAAGTTTAATAAAGCTGATAAGAAATTATCTCTTGTTTTTTCTAATCCTTTATCATAAATTTGTACTTCTTCTTTTTCTTCTTTTTTAAAGATGTTTTTAAATTTGTCAAATAATCCCATGTTTATCACCCTGTTACTATAATAATTCTACACTATTTTTTTCGAAACCGCAATAAATATAGAGAAATTTCAACAAAAAGACTGGATTAACCAGTCTTAAATTAAAAACGAAATGTTTTGCGGGGCAAGGTCATAACTAGAACTTTTTTCCCATCTTCTGCATTAATAAATTGACAGTCTTCTGGAAGCTTTTCTTCTGGTGGTGTTAGACTTTTAACTTCTTCTTCTGTCATATATTTTTGTTTCTTTAAACAGTTTATAATAGCTTTATTTTCTATATTATCTGTTTGAGCTAATTTTTTAAAGTTTACTTTAAATATGACAGTCGGAATGTACTCTTCGATTACTTTTAATATCATTAAATCTATGAAATCTATATATGAGGCTAGGCTATGGTCAATAAGAGTCTTTCCGTCAGATGTTTTATCAGCAAAATTTAAATCTAATGATGTGTTTACAAATATATTGCCCATCCTATCACATATTTTAAGCATTAAAGTTACTGGAGTATCTTTGTATACTTCTAAAAGGTGATATTTTGGAAAACGTGAAAAAGTATTTCTCATATATTGTAGTTCGGTTGTAAGCTCATCTTCCGGAATATTTGTAATGGCAGAAACTTCTTGAACTAAATCGCCTATGCTTATGTATATTTGGGAATCTTTATTTAAGTCTGCCATTTTACTTTTTGTTTTTTGAATCTCACTTTCTAAAGAATTTAACTTTTCAGTTAAACAACTAATTTGTTCTCTTTGAGAGAGAGATGTTTCAACTGTTTCATTTTCTTTTTTCACTTTTACCACTCCTTTTAAGTGTTTTTTGCATTCCAATTTCACACTCTTTTTGTTTATTTAGAATATTTAAAATTGCTTTCAGTAATAATTCTCTTGGATGAAAAGAGTTAAGCTCTTTAGAGGCGGCTAAAGAATATAAATTAAATTTGCATATAATATTATCCATGTCCTCTTTTTTAATTAGAAGTTGTGTTGTTATTTTTTTATTAGGATACTCCCCAATATAATAAGCGATTGTATGTGTGTGTCCAAACAGTGTTTTACCATCTGCCTGAAGAGTGAATAAATAACTATAAAAACTATGGTTATAATAAAATTCCATGGAAGTTTGTTCATCGTATGAAGCAAAATTTTCTGTTTTTTGACTTTGGATTGTTAAAAATAGGCGGACCGGTTCTTCTGTCCAAAGTTCTTCGCGTGATTTTTCGCTACAGGAACTTTTTTCTGTTTTACAAATATTGCTGATATTTACATCATAGTCCATATTTTCTACACTTATACCTGTTAAGTTAGATAATTCTTCTATTAAATCGCCTAACCTTACAGAGACAACCTCATTTCTTTCAAACATTTCTTTTTTTGCAGTTTCTAACTCTTCTTTTAGTGGCTCAAGTGTCTTTTCAAACTTTTCTCGAAGGTTTTGAATTTGAATTTCAATGTTTTGGACTCTTTTTTCTTTTTCCTTATATTCTTTTACTAATTCTTCTAATGATTTTTCCATATTATTTCCTTTCTAAATTTTGAAAATATATTACACTCTTAAAAATTTGTATAGTATTTTAAAACTTATATATAATTTATTTTCTATATTTTAGTTTTTTCATCATTTTGCTTTGAGAGTTGTTTTCCTTGGCCATAGGTGTTTGTATAATCTCTTTTATTGTATATTTATGTTTATGTAGACAGTCTATAACGGCTTTTGATAATAAGTCATTATCATAGTTATTTTTAAAATTTACTATTTGTTTTAAATTAAATGAACATATAATATTTTCGATTGACGTTTTATCAATTATGCAAAATAATCCAAGTATTTCGATTTTCTTATGATCTTCAGGTCTAACAAATGAGGATACTTTGACAGGTCTTTTTTTACTATGTTCTAATAAGGTTTTGCCATCAGCTTGGATATCTGATAAATGTCCATCAAATGTAATATTTAATGGTGGCTGACCTTTCGCATATATATTTATATTTACATTTACTGTTTCTTTGGTATTTTTGGCAATATATTTTATAAATTCATCTTTATTTGAAAGTTCTTTATATGATTCTATCGGTTGGTAGTTAACATAAGAGCGATGTCCTGATGTTTCGATATCTTTGATATTTATTTTTGTTATGTTTGATATTTCATTTATAATATCTTTGAGTTTAATATGTGTTTTATAAGTTAATATACATTTATTTAAATTTTGTCTTGCTTCATCAAGTTTATCATTTATTGGAGATGTTTCCTGTTCGAATATTTTGTTTAAAAAAGTTATTTGTTCTTCTAATGCTGTTACTTTTTCATCTAATGCTATTCTTAAACCATTAATTTTTTGTTCATAATCATCTATTTGATGTTTAATTATTTCGTATTCACTAATATATTCTTCTATGTTTTTATACATATAAATTCCTCTTTCTTTTAGGTAATATTATATAGAAATATCAATTTAATTGTCAATTATTAATTTGCTTTAAACTGTTTTTCTTAAAATTTCTAATAGTTTTTTTGAAATATTTTCTTTATTTTTAATTAAATAACGACATATATTAGTTCTTTCCCTACCAAATTCTAACATATTTAAATCACCCGTGTTCAAGTACTGTTTATACCCATAAGTACTTGATAAAACTTGAATTAAATAAATGTATGGTAAATATTTTAAATCTTCTTTAGTTAAGCTGGAATATTTCATAAATTCTTCTATATATAAAACTAAATTATCAGTGTTAAATTTGCCATTTTTACACTCTTTATCCATATAGTTATATGAACGAGCTATTTCCCAAGCTATGGGAAGTTCACCAGATGCCGAGAAATCTAAAATAGCTTTTATATTATCGTTTGAATCATAAATAAACTGAAGAACATTATAATCTCCGTGGGTTTTCTTTATAGTTATATTGGTTATGGCTTGAAATGTTTGATTTTGTTTTACTTCATTTAAAAAGTTTATTTTATCTATTAAATCTCTTTTTATTGCTTCTCCATAAATATTATCTTTTTCAGCTAACAATATTAAAGCTTGGTGTTTAGCTATACTTTCATCTATATCTTGAGCGCTTTTAAACTTGTTTATATTAGCTTTAAACATATCATCATAAGGGTAATCTTCTAAGGCGTTGATGATAAGTCCTAAATTTTTTGCAGACTCTAAAAGGTCTTTTATCTCGCCGGTATATTTATCTTTGGTTATGCCTTCGATATATTTTTGAAGGATAATAATTCTATCATTATATTCAAAATAGTTTTGATTATTAGTGCATGGAATATATTCTGGGACTGGCAAGCCTTTTTGTCTTAAATGGTTAATCACATGCACTTCTTTGAGTATCATTTTAGAGTTAAACTTAGACTGAAATTCTTTTAAAATATACTTTCTATTATGTATATCAGTAAGTTTATATATATTCGCATTTCCACCATTAATTACCTCTATTTTATCGATGTCTAGATTGTAATGTTTTTTTACTTCGGCTTTGATTATTTTTTTATTTAAACTTTTTTCTATCATACTAACCCCTATTTAAAACGGTTTTAACTTTTTCCAAGACTTCTTTTTGTTCTTGATATGTTACTTTATTAATTGCTTTTTGGAGTGGTAACCATTTACCTTCTGTAAAGTTTTCTTTTTCTAAAGGAATAATGTTTTGTGGTTCATCTATTTTAAATAAATAGACTTTTATGTTTTTATCACTATTTTCGGTGTCAGAAAAATAATTAAATTCACCTATTTTATCAATTAAATCTTCTTTTTTTAATTTTATTTGAGTTTCTTCTAGTACTTCTCTTATAGCTGTTTCTACAAAGGTTTCTTCTTCTTTAAAATGACCTTTAGGTAATACCCAATTATCATCTTTGTCTTTTAAAAGAACAGTATAAATTTGCCTATTTTGAATATGTGTGACAACTCCCATGCACGAAATTATTGGTTTAGACATATAATCACCTCTTATTTAAGATATTATCATTTAATTATAGTATTTTCAATGTTTAAGTATAGATTATAATATTTCTTAAGCAATTTCTTTTATTTTAATTTTCTTACAATTTATATGTTTTCAAATAAGTCTATTATATGTGAACTTGTCAAAGATGGAAAAAAAGGATATAATGTTATAGTCAGTTTTAACTTTTAAAGAAAGGAGTTTATAATGAAGTTTAACAAGGATGAGACTTACGTTTTCGCTTTAGGCGGACTTGGTGAAGTCGGAAAAAATATGTATTGTGTAATGCATAATGATGAAATTATTATTACTGATGCGGGTGTTATATTCCCCGGTGGGGAACTTTTAGGAATTGATTATGTTATTCCAGATTTTACTTTTTTGAAACAAAATGAAAGTAAGATAAAAGGTTTATTTATTACTCATGGTCATGAAGATCATATTGGAGGTATCCCATTTTTACTTTCAGAAGTTAATATTCCAGCCATTTATGCGCCTAATCAAGCTGCGGCTTTAATTAGAAAAAAATTAGAAGATAGAAAGCTTAAATATAATAATCTATTTATATATAAAGATGACAGTGTTTATAGATTTAAAGATATGTGGGTTGAATTTTATAGAACTACCCACTCTATCCCGGATTCACATGGTATAGTTATTCATACTCCAGATGGTGTAATTATGACAACTGGTGATTTTAAATTTGATTTGACACCAATTGGCCCGATGGCTGATGTCGGTAAAATTGCAAGACTTGGTTCTGAAGGGGTTACTTTACTTTTAAGTGATAGTACTAATGCGATGAATCCTGGTATAAGTATTAGTGAATCTAAAGTGGATGATGCTTTGGAGGAATTATTTAATAAACATGATAGTAGAATTATAATTGCAACATTTGCTTCAAATATATATAGATTAAAACATATTGTCGACACTTGTAAAAGACATGGAAGAAAGATTGCAGTGTTTGGTAGAAGTATGGAAAATAATATTGAAATTTCTATCGAAGGTGGTTATATTAAACATAAAGAAATATTTATTACACCTGATGAAGCGACAAAACTTCCTTCTAATAAAGTATGTTTACTTTGTACTGGTACTCAAGGAGAACCACTTGCTGCTTTAAGTAGACTTGCGAATGGGACATTTAGACATATTAAATTACGCAGTGATGATGTGGTTGTATTTTCTTCATCAGCTATACCAGGTAATGCTTTAAGTATTTCAAGGACTATTAACAAATTATATTTAAAAGGAATAACAGTTTATACTAACACTTCTTTAAGTGACATTCATGCTTCTGGACATGCGAATGAAGAAGAGCTTAAATGGATGATTAGACTTGCTAAACCTAAATACTTTATGCCTTTCCACGGAGAATACAGAATGCTTAAAAAACATGCAGATATTGCAATAGAATGTGATGTTCCTCGTGAAAATACTTTTGTACTTACTAATGGTGATGTACTTTCTATAAAAAAAGGTGTTGTTACTAAAGCCGGACATATTCAGGCTGGAGATACATATGTGGATGGTAACCGTATTGGTGAAGTTAGTAATGCAGTAATGAAAGATCGTAAGATAATGGCTAATGATGGAATTGTCGTTGTTATTGCAAATATAGATGTTAAAAATGGTAAATTGCTTACTAACCCAAATATTATTACAAGAGGTTTTGTACTGGTGAATGATAATTTAGATTTACTTAAAAAATTAGAACTTATAGCAAGAGATGCGATTAATAATAAAATTAAAACTGGCGTAAATTATACAGATGTAAAAACTGAAGTTATTAATAATTTAAGTAGTTATATTAATTTACACACTGGTAGAAAACCAATTATATTGCCGGTTATTATGGATATTAAAAAAGACGTTAAATTGAATTCTTAACGTCTTTTTATTCGCATGAAGCTTTGTTATATTTGTAGCTATATTTTGTGTTATTGGCTGTTTTTGTAATTGTTATAGTGACAGATGCGGTATCTAAACTACAACTTGAATTTGATGGTAACTTAATATTTTTGGGTAAATAGCCTCCACTTTGTAATGTAGATACATTAACGGTATATGAGGTTTGATCTTTTACTGTCGCTTTATTGTCACTTAGCCAATTTCTTGCTCCCAAAATAATTGAATCTCTGGTATTATCATCGGCATTATTTTGTCCTTTTTTTATACTACTTGTTACACTCGGAACAATAATTAGTAGTAGTAGTGACAAGATTACGATAACGCCTAATAATTCAATTAAAGTAAAACCTTTATTTTTCATCACCAATTACCTCTTCAATTCGAAGTAGTTCATTGTATTTGCAAGTTCTATCGGTTCTTGAAAGTGAACCTGTTTTTATTTGACCTAAATTTAATCCAACAGCTAAATCAGCAATTGATGTATCTTCTGTTTCCCCACTACGATGAGAAATTATTGTTTTATAACCGTGCTTCTTAGCTAAGTTAATAGTATCTATTGTTTCAGATATAGTTCCTATTTGGTTTATTTTGATTAAAATAGCATTACCAGCATGCATTTCAATTCCTTTTTGCAAGTATTTTTTATTTGTTACAAATAAGTCATCACCAACCAATTGAACTTTATCTCCATATCTTTCAGTCATTTTTTGGAAACCTTCCCAATCGTTTTCATCAACTGGATCTTCGATTGAAACAATTGGATATTTATCTAATAATGTTTGATAATAATCAATTAATTCATCAGTTGTTAATTTTAGGTTTGCTCCTTTTAAATTATAAATTCCATCTTCATAGAATTCACTAGCGGCTACATCGATGGCAAAGTTAACATCTTTACCCGGTGTATATCCAGCTTCATTAATAGCTTTGATAAGTAAATCTAATGCTTCTTCATTTGTATTTAAGTTAGGGGCAAAACCACCTTCATCCCCTACTCCTGTATGATATCCTGCATTATTTAAAACACTTTTTAGATGATGGAATACTTCGCTTCCTATTTGTAATCTTTTACTAAATGTTTCAGCAACAGGCACAATCATAAATTCTTGAAAATCTAATCCGTTATCAGCGTGAGCTCCACCATTTAAAATGTTCATCATTGCTCTTGGCATGGAATATTCTTTACCAACATATTTGAATAATGGTTCACTACTATCTAAGGCAGCTGCTTTTAAATTAGCAAGTGAGATACCTAATATAGCATTCGCACCATATTTTGATTTTGTTTCTGTTCCATCTAATTCTAATAATGTTTCATCAATTTTTCTTTGATTATGTGGGTCCATGCCTATTAATGCATCTTTTAAGATATTATTAACATTATTTACAGCAGTTAATACTCCTTTCCCCATGTATCTTGATTTGTCATTATCTCTTAGTTCTAAAGCTTCTCTTTCTCCTGTTGAGGCTCCTGATGGAACAGCAGCTCTACCTATAATTCCATTTTCTAAAATAACATCTACTTCAACAGTAGGATTTCCTCTTGAGTCTAAAATTTCTCTAGCTTTTATATTTTTAATTTTTGACATGTTTTTCTCCTCCCTCAAAATTTTTTAAAATATCTTTCTGACTTAAAAAATATTTTAAACCTCGATATTTATTTAACCAATATCTGTAGTCATTTAAATCTTCCAAAAAGTCTTCTGAATGTGTTTTTTCGAATGTATCAATATAATTTTGAATGTTTTCTTTAAATTTTAACCAATAATCTAGGCTATATTCAATAGTATAGTTTATGTGTGGTCCTCTTAGATTGGGATCTCCTTTTGGTGGTCTAAAGAAAATATCATCATTGGTGATTATTTCGGCGACTTGATAGTTTATAGGTATTTCTTTTCCTGTAATTTTACTAATGAATTTGTTTTGTGTACTATCATGTGAATTTACAAAATCAAAATCAAATAAATATAAAACATCAGAACAGGCCGCATTAGTTACTTTTAAAACCTCATCTTTTCCTTTGTTGTTTAAACTTTCTTTTGTTTGAACAAAATTCAAAATTTTATCCATGGCATTACATAAAATATTTTTATAATAATTATAGAAAAATATTTCTGAAAAATTATTATAAAATTCGTTTTCATATTCTTTAATTATAGATTCTAATACCTGTTTTATTTCTTCATCTGATAAATCTTCATATGTGTTCAATTCTGATTTTAATTCTTCCATAAAATCATTAAATAGTTTTTCATCAAAATAAGAAGTATAACTATTCTTTTCGTTTTCCATATAATCACCAGTATAATTATAACATTTTTTTTGAAATTTTAATAACTATTTTAGTGTCTTTTGTAATTTTTATTGTTTTACAAATATTTTTTTAAAAAAATTATTTCCTTGACTTTGAACTTTAGCGTGTTTATAATGAATTTAGGAGGGTTAGTATGAGTTTATCAGTAGTAGATATTGAAAAAGGGGCTGATGAATTAGTAAAATCATATGATCAAAAAATTTTGGAGCTAACGGCTCTAGAACAACAACTTTTAAAAGATAAGAACGTACAATTATATGTGCTTTTGCATGAGAAAATTAAAAATTTGAAAAATAAAGAAAGTGTAGATCTCAATGATTATTTTAGTAGTATTAAACAAAATTGTAATCATCCACTTTATGTATGTGTTGCAAATGGGATGAGTAGTAATTATAAATATAAATGTATTTGTGTGAACTGTGGTGAGGCTAAATATTTTAAGAAGTATGAAATGGATGAATTATATAATAATCATAGACTAATTATTGAAAAAATATTTGAAGATACTTTTAATAATTCTTTGGATTTATTTAATTATACAGATGTGGTTAACTATTATAAAGAAATGTATAATCATTTAAAAGGTTTGCGTGATACTGATGATGATTCTGTAGAAATGGCTACTGCGGAAGCTACTTTTAATCACTTTATGTGTAAAGATAAAAGTAAAATAATTAAGAAAACTTTGTAATTTTGCTGTTCTTAGAGGTATTTTGATACCTTTTTTTATTTTTTTAGTGATGTTTTGCTTGGAAAACACAAAAATCTATTGAAATTTTTTTAAATATATAGTACAATTATTTTGTTGCATGAGTTGTCTCCGTAGCTCAGCTGGATAGAGCAACGCCCTTCTAAGGCGTGGGTCGCGAGTTCGAATCTCTCCGGGGACGCCATTTTTGACTATATAAAAACTTGGAAAAATAAGCATTTCCAAGTTTTTTTCTGTAATAAAGTAATGATCACAAAGTATCACATATTTACATATTATGGCACTATTTTGGGCACTCTTTGGGCACCAATTTCGGCACTCGTTAAAATCACTAATTATCTGTAAAAAAATATGAGCAAAATTTAATGAGTGAAAACCAAAGTTAGTAAACAAAATGCGTGCTAAAATTATTATATAAAGGAGTTAGAAATGGAAAAACAAAATATAAAAGATATACCACTTATCTTTACAGAAAAAATGAAAAAATTGTTAAGGAACTTATAACTGTTAAATTTTTGCTAGATAGTGATGCTTTATCTATACAAGATAGGAACGATTTACAAAAGCATTTTGAAACACTTATAAAAGAGTTTAGAAAAGAGTTAAATCATAACAACCCTAGCGAAATGGAAATGTTAAAAAAATATTTTCAAGATAATAATGAGATAGACAAATAAAATGCCTATCTCCTTTTTGTACCAATCTACTAATTAAGTGAGAGGAAAATTATTTATTCCAAAAATTAAATTTAGAATTTTTAAATTTTTCGTATTGTAAACGTGTTATCTCATTTGTTTTCATAAATATAAAAGGGTTTACTAAAATAGCATTGCCTTTGCCTTGTCTATTTTTTTCTAATATGATTATTTCTTTTTTTTCTAATTCTTTTATTGCTCTACTAAAAGTTTTCTTTGGCATATCAACCATTTGTCTTAATTCTTCCTCATTAAGATACCCATTAAATGTATTACACTTTATACTTATTAAATAACCACTATATTCTTCAAAACCTATGTGGCTTAACATTGCAAAGATTATTTGATATTCGCTTGGTGTTAAGTGTAATTGGGCTAATATATCACTTGCTTTACAAAAGATTTTACAAAAAGTATAATTTTTATTAACTTTCATGTACTCTTGTAAATGCTCTACTTGTGAATTTCTCATGATGTGTACTTTATCGCCTTGATGTATTTCTTTACACGCTTTTCCGTTTGTATCAACAATATAACCCTCACTAGGTATTGTTTTTGGTAATTGCAACATGTTATCACCTCTTGTTAATAATTTTGGTGTCAAAAATGACATACGTTTTTCGGTAAAATTGTACAAACATGGCATATAGCAAAATGTCTTTTTTTATTGTAATAAAATGGTAAACAAGTAAAAAGAGGTGTTTATCTATCTTATATCTTATTACATAACTCCTCTAGTAGAATAAGAACCATAATTTTTTTCGGCAAACATACAACCTATACAATTTCTCTCAAAGCCTGCCACTTCTAACTCTCTATAAAATTTCTCTCCAAACAAACCTTTACCTCTTAACATTTTTTGCATTTCTTCTTTAATTGTCTGTTTGATAAAATCTTTCAACTGTTCTTGTTCCTCTCTTTGTTTTTGATATTTTTCTCTTTCTGATTGTTTGTTCTCATTGTGCCACTTGTCCATAAGTTTTAAAATATCAAATTCTAGTGTTTGTTCAAAGACTTTCTCAATGTCTTTCGTATCAAAAATATCATTAAAGCCAATTTTTTTATTCATTTGTTATCACTCCTAAAATTATATTTTTTAACTTTCAAAGCAATTATAAAAAATGGTGCTAGTGTCTGTATAGTCTATACTTTGCGATTGTTTATATATTCTTTTAGTGTTTCTTCACTAACTAGGTAACGACCACCAACCCTAGATGCTTGTAACTGTTTCTCTCTGATTAACTTTTGTATGGTCTTAATAGATAACCCTAAAATACAACTTATTTCCTTTGTAGTGTAAAATGTCATATATTCATACCCCCTATAACTTTAAAGTAGATAGATAAACCACCTCTTACTTAAAAGTAGACTATTACAACCATAATTCCACAAGACACGAAAAAAAGGCTATTTAAAGCCTTTTGACAATAGTTAAGCTATTATGGGGTAACTTTCAAAAAAGTTAAAAAAAGTCCCACGTACCAAATAAAACTTGTTTATTGATACATGGGGGCATAGTTTTGTAGATGTGCACTTGACTTTGTTGGAAAAAAGGTGCTACCTCGTTTATAAATTTAATCAACTGTCATTGTTCCAGTAACATTCGTTATATCATAACTAAAATCACTTATATTTTTAGTTTTACCGCCAATATCTAACCAACCACTTGAAGTGTCATTATAGTTACAACCACTATCTAAAGTAACTGTTTCGGTAAAACTTTCCCATGTTGAAGAAGAAGTAGTCCAAGGTATGTATTCCATAGTAATTTCAAGTTCAAAAGAAACATTATCACATCTTGAACCATTTACTGATGGTGTTATCTCGGTATCTACATTGTATTTTTCATAACTATAAGTTGTTGGCTCTAAATCGCCATCTGATTTAATAACAATATAATCTTCAATATTGTCATCATTCAAATTAATTGTTTCACCGCTACCAATTGTAGGGCTTGATGATGATTTATTTGACATAAACAGTACAAAGATAATTAAAGCAAAAAGAATTACTATGACTATACCAAACAATAGATTTTTGTTTTCAAAAAACTTATTCATGTTGTTTTGAATTTTTACTCCACATTTTGGACAAAATTTTACTTTTTTATCTGTTATTATTTCGCCACATTCTGGACACACAATAACATTATTCTCACAACCACAATGAGGACAAGTTTTAGCTTTATCACTCATTTGTTTACCACACTCACTACATTTTATTAATGCCATATATTTCAAACTCCTTTCTACAACTTCTTACAATGTTTATTATAAAGATTTTATATTCTTTCACTTAATTTTTATGATAAATATTACCATCTTTATCTATGATGTCACTGTTACTTACTATGGCGATTTTATCATAGTTTTCGGTTAAATATTTTGCCTTTTCTATTTTATATTCGTATTGACATTTTACATCAGCATATTTTTTACACTCATCTTTATTTGTCGCATATTTACTGATTTTATAATATGCTTTATCGGTTTTAATATAATTATTAATAATAGCTTTTACTGTTTCACCTTTAAAATCATAATTAATGTCTTTATATTCACCAATTTCATTGCCATTATTATCAAAAGTTGGTTTATATAATTTAATTTTATTGTCTACCGATAAAATTAAAACATAGTCTTCCAAATTTACAAATGTTCCAATATTTTTTATAACATTATTACCTAATTTACTGAATTGACCAAAGTCTTTGTAATATATTTCCATTTCTTCTTCCATTTTAGTTATTTTATCATCCGTTGCACTATACGTATAATAGTTGTTTTGGGTTTCAATACTACATCCACCCCAATCACAACTAGCATCAAATATTTCAGAATCAAAGTTTTCGGTAATAATAGATTTACAGTTTGTATCATTAGAAAATAGTTTCGATTTATTAAGGACATATACAGTATTTTTGGTTACAATGTACTGTGTAGTCCCACTAGCACTACCACTATCATACCCAATAATATCTTCCTCATTTAAAATTGGACAGTTTATCGTTTTGTAATATGTGTGCCTTTTTTGAAAGCCTTCACTTAATTTACTTTTTGGTCGATTTTCATTTGTATTTTTGCTTTGCTCTTTGTCTATTGTTTCTTTTGAGCCTCTAGAAGAACTATCAATAAACATAGAAAGAGCAACCAATAAAGCAATGGCACATAATATTGCTATAAAAATTATTATTCTTCTTTTCATTATTTTCACATCCTCTATAAATGGCAAATTATTTTATATTTATCCAAAAATATTTATCATTGTCGGAAAAAAGGCGCTACCTCGTTTATAAATTTACATAATACAATAGTTATTTTAAATCTTCAAAATTTAATACTTTATCATTTGGTGGAGCAATTTTAAACTCAATACGCTGTAATTTTACGGTTTTATTTCCAAAGCTATCTGTTACAGTATACTGTATCCAATATTGAGGTCCCGGTCTATCTTCTGGCTTTTCCTCTTTATATACTTGATATTTTATGTCATAGTCAGAATCTTCCTCAATTTCCAAGTGAGATGTATCAATGGTGTCGATACTTTCGGTTTTATATGTTTCATCATAATACTTTACGATAGGGGCTTTATAGTCCACAACATAATCTTCTTTACCTTTTCCATTAGGGTTATTAATTTCTTTTACATAAGGGTTATTTCTATCACTTGAAATCCACCCCTCTTTTCCCCTTACTTTTATTTTATACCAAACAAATTCGTTATCCTTTAAATATATATCAATAACTTTATAAGTTTCACCTTTATTTACTGTATCCAATTTTGCCTTATATCTTGAGTGGTCGCTCCTTACGTTAATAAAATCATTTGTAATTTCAACTTTCCAACTTTCATTTTCTTCTTTTATTTTTTGGGCTATAAACACCCCACCTATAATAATTAAAACTATCACTACTATAATTACTACTTTTTTCATTACAACCTTACCTTTCACTTAATATTAGTTATAATAAACATTTCCATCTTTATCTATAATGTAAGCATGATTTATTGCTTTAATTCCGTTATAATTTTCACTCAATATTTTTTCTTTACTTATCGTGTAATTATATTTACATTTGATGTCTACATATTTGTCACATTCTTCTTTATTAGTTTTATATCTTTTTACTTTATAAAATGCTTTATCTGTTTTAATATAATCATTAATAATACTTTTTACAGTTTCATCTTTAAAGTTGTAATCAATATTTTTGTATTCGTCTGTACTCGTTCCACTGTCTATATCATAGTTTTCTTTATATAATCTTATTTTATTATCGACAGATAAAATTGTGTATCCTCTAATACCTGACATAATTGACACAATAACATTGTTACCCAAATGATTAAATTTTTTATGAATTAATTGTCCATTTGTAGATTTATAAAACTTTTTACTTTTTTCATCATAAATATATTCACTATCTTTTGTTTCAAATGCACTTGCTTTATAATAAACTATTTCAGAATTAAGGTTTTCAATGGGTATTTCTTTGCAATTTTTATCATTAGAAAATAATTTTTCAATATTATATTGATATACTTTATTTTTTGTAACAATATAATCATCATCAAAACCTATAATGTCTTCGCTTAATGCTGGACAGTCTATTGTAGCAACATACTCATGTTTTTGTTTAAAATCATTACTGATTTTATTTTCATTTGTATTTTGACTTTTATTTTCAATTTTACTTTGGTTATTTATATTAATACTAAAAAATATAAATAAACTGACAAATAAAACAATAGATATTAAAATAATGGCTCTTTTTTTCACTTAATCCAACACAATATATCATTTTTATTCATATATATTTCACTCCTTTCTGTAAGTATTATATCACATTTTATCTACGAACGGTAGATAAATAATGAATAAGGTTTTTGAGATAATAATATAAAAGGTGATGAAGCTATGAACAATGATAAAAATGACGAAAATTATATATATTATGTCATAGGTCAAAATTTAAAAAAGCAACGTAAATTAAAAGGCTTTACCCAAGAAAAACTAGCAGAGGCAAGCAATTATAATTTGAGTTTTATTGGTAATTTAGAAAGTAGTAAAGTGTTTCAAACTATTTCAGTTGGAAGTCTTTACCACCTAGCCAAAATATTAGGAGTATCAATAAAAACATTTTTTGATGACATAGATAATGATAAAAATTGAATGTGCAAAAAAGCATATTTTTTATTACCAAAAATATGCTCTTTTTAGCTACTATATAAGTGATTTGTTATAGGGGTAATATTTTTTATATTAGAATATATTAAAAAGCACAAAAAAAGTCTAATTCTTAACTTAAATCACGAATTTAGACCCTGTGTACTCTGCAAAATCAATTTTGTCGACATTTTTTTAATCAACATTATCAATGTTTTCTTTAATGTAGTCATATAACATTTCGGCTATTTCTTTTTTCTATCCTTATTATCACTATATAAAAAGTCCCAATCATTTACATAATCGACTCCATATAGATTTTCAAATAACAACATCGTAATTGCTTGCTTGGTATTATCTTCAATAAATTTATCAGCTAGCTTATTTATTCTATTGGTGGTTAGCTTTGTTTTATTATCAGAGGTATTAAGTTTTGCTTAAAAAAAATTAAAATGGCACTATTTATCGGCACCAATTAAAAAATCAAGTTCAAAAATAGTTACAGGAAAAAATATATAATGCTTATAAAGCCCTTTAAATTCAAGGCTAAATCAATGTTTAGAAAAGTTAAAATATTGGCTCTTCGGATATACGGTCATAACCCTTCTAAGGCGTGGGTCGCGAGTTCGAATCTCTCCGGGGACGCCATTTATGAAATTAAGGCCCTTTTATTTTAAAGGGTTTTTTCGTGTAAAATTTTCACAAAACTCCCAGAATTTAAAAACAAGTCAATTTTTATTATTAAATTTTATAACATAACACTTTGTCATTATGCTGCTGAAAATTAATAATTTTAGAAACATCATATGTAATTTAAAGAACAATAAATAGCATTATATACATCACCATGCCAAATTACATATAATTCCATATCTATCTTTATATAATAGTTTACTAATTTCTTTTAAAGTTGTAAAAAAAATTATTTGACTTTTAATTTTCTTTTGTTTATGCAATGATTTTCAGATAAATTTCACAAAAAATGGTTATTATATTTATATAAGAAGGAGATGTATATGGAAAAAATAAAGAAACATAAAAAGAAAATATTGGTGGGATTTTTAATTTTAATAGTACTGACGTGTGCCAGTTTTGGTGGTTATAAATATTATCAGCACTATCAAAATACGAGGTTTGAAAATTCTAATTGGTTAAGTAGACATATAAATTTGGAGGAAAATAATGATGGGGTTTATGAAGTAAATACAGTTAATACTGATGAAGATATATCTATTTTTAATTTAGTTTATCAAGATACTGTAGAAAGTAAAATTAAAGAATTAGAAGAAAAAATAACTATTCTTTAGAAAATCCATTAATTATTTACAATCCATATGGTACGGGAATTCTTTCATATTATGTTTATTTAGGTGAGAGTTATGATAATTTAAGTTATAAAGTAAGTACTGATGGTTATGCTGATTATAGTCATGATTTGGGTGATAATAAGGAATATCAATTAGTTGGATTTATTCCAGGTGAGACAAACACTTTAAGTATAACTAATGGAAATATAACTTTTGAGACTGAAATTACTACTCCAGAAATTGAAGATGATATTGATATTCAGGTTGAAAAAACAGACGGAGATAGTAATAATGAATTAACTGATGGATTATATACAGTACTTGGACATGATAAAAATTATGAGGCAAATATTTATTTATATGATAATGAAGGAATTTTGAGAAATGAACTCGTTTTAAATGATTATAGGGCTGACAGAATTATTTTTGATGGGGATGATATGTATTATCCTTATGAAAGCCGCGGTATTATGAAGGTTAATTCTTTAGGTAAGATTGCGAGGATGTATGATCTTGGAAAATATAGAATGCATCACGATATGATTTTAGATGGAAATAAATTAGTTATTTTAGTAGATGAGGTTGGATCTGATACTAAAGAAGATGTAATTATTACTTTAGATTTAGAGTCTGGTGATGTTAAAGAAGTAGTTGATATGAAAGATTTACTTCCAGAGCTTTATGAAAAAGCTATTTTACCAGAAGATAATGAGACATTAGATTGGATTCATTTGAATTGTTTAACCCTTAAAGGTGATGATTTGATTTTAAGTGCTAGAGAAATTTCAACAATTGTTTATGTATCTGATTATGAAACTAACCCTACTATTAAGTATTTAATTACTGATGAAAGTATGCTTGACGGAACATCTTATGATGATTTACTTTATGATAAAATTGGTGATTTTGTAGATACTGCTGGTCAGCATTCGGTTACTTATATTCCAGGAGAATCTGATAGTGAATATTATTTGATTATGTTTAATAATAACTATGGTTCTATCGTGACAAGACCAGACTTTGAATGGACTAACTACCCTGGTGTTGGAAGTTATGAAGAAGGAGATACATCATATTTCTATATGTATAAGATTAATGAGGATGATAAAACTTATGAACTTGAAGATAGTTTGGAAATTCCTTATTCAAGTATTGTCAGCAGTGTTCAATTTGTAGATGATAATTTAGTTGTTGGTAGTGGAATGGATAATTCCTTTGGAGAATATGATGAAGATGGCAATTTAATTAGTCAGTTTAGATACGAGGCTAAAAAATATGCTTATAGAGTGTTTAAATATTCATTTGATAATTGGTTTAATTAGAAAAGACTTACGATTAATTTCGTAAGTCTATTTTGTATAATCACATTTGCTACATTTAATTGTTCCTTTTTTTTCTGTAAGCATTTCACCACACTCTGGACATTTTTCGCCAGTTGGCATATCCCAATATGCGGTTTTACATTTTGGATAGTTATTACATCCATAGAAGATTTTTCCTTTTCTTGTTTTCTTTTCAATTATTTTTCCATCACAATTTGGGCAATCGCAAATGGTTTTTTCTTCTTTTGGTTCTTGTTTTATATATTTACATTCTGGAAAGTTACTGCAAGCAACAAACTGTCCATATTTACCTTTTCTAATTACTAATGGATGGCCACATTCTGGACAGGTTTCGCCAGTTTGCTCTGCTTCTTTTTTAGGTAGTTTATCAAAAGCTTCTTTAATAGCAGGTTCGAATTCTTTATAAAAATCTTCTAAGACTTTATACCAAACTTCTTTACCTTCAGCAATTTTATCTAAGTCTGTTTCCATATTAGCTGTATATTTTACATTTATTATATGATCAAAACATTCTTGAAGTTTGTCATTTACTTCAAAGCCAATTTCCGTTGGGACAAATTTACGTTCTACCAAATTAACATATCCCCTATTTTTAATATTATCAATTATAGCAGCATATGTACTTGGTCTACCTATACCTAATTCATCCATTTCTTTGATAAGTTTTGCTTCAGTATATCTAGCTGGAGGTTCTGTAAAGTGTTGCTCTTTAGTTATATCATTTGAAACGATTACTTTAGAGTTATATGTATCAAAAGGTGGTAAGATAGTATCTTTAGTTTCCTCGTAATCACTATATACTTTTAAATAACCATCAAAGATAATAACACTACCAGTAGCTTTGAAGTTATAATCATTATTATTTAATATAACGGTTGTTCCTTCAACTTTAGCTGGAGCCATGATACTAGCTAGGGCTCTATAATAAATCAATCTATATAACTTAAATTCATCATCAGTTAAATAAGGTTTTACACTTTCTGGAGTTCTTTCGATGCTTGTTGGTCTAATGGCTTCATGGGCATCTTGAACATTTTCTGTTTTTTTACTTATTTTAACTGGTCCAGTATATTCTTTACCATATTTATTTTCGATAAATTTATATGCTTCTGATACAAACTCATTAGAAAGTCTGATTGAATCTGTACGCATATATGTAATTAAACCAACTGTTTCACTTGCTAAATCTATACCTTCATATAATTTTTGAGCAATGCTCATGGTTTTTTTAGATGAGAATCTAAGTCTATTTGATGATGTTTGTTGTAATGTACTTGTTGTAAATGGTGGTTTTGATTGTCTGTTTTTTTGTTTTTTATCGACACTTTCTATTTCAAAGGCTTTAGTTAATTTATCTAAGATGGTATTTGCTTCACTTTCTGTTTTAATTTCTATTTTTTTATGGTTATAGGCAAATAAATCGGCTTTAAAATCTTTGAAGTCGGCTTCAATAGTCCAATATTCTTCCGGGTTAAAAGCTTTTATTTCTCTTTCTCTATCAACAATCAATTTTAAAGCTACACTTTGAACTCTACCAGCAGATGAGCCATCTGTTTTAGACTGTATTAATTTACTTAATCTGAAACCGATAATTCTATCTAATATTCTTCTTGTCTCTTGGCTATTGACTAGGTTTTGATCGATTTTACCTTCGTGTTTCATAGCTTCTAAGATAGCATTTTTAGTAATCTCGTTAAAGGTAACCCTGCTATAAGGTTTATCTTTTAAACCTAAACAATCATAAAGGTGCCAAGCAATGGCTTCCCCTTCTCTATCGTGATCGGTTGCGAGATATACTTTGTCAGCTTTTTTAGCTTCTTTTTTTAGTTCATCAATAACACTTTTTTTACCTTTGATTGTCTTATAATCTGGTTTAAAATGGTTTTCGATATCGACACCTAAACCGTATTTACCTTTGGTAGATAAATCTCTAATATGGCCTTTACTTGATGATACAACATAGTTATTTCCTAAATATTTACTGATTGATTTTACTTTTGTGGGAGACTCCACAATTACTAAATCTTTGCCCATTAGTTCACTTCCTTTTTTTGACTAATATAATTTATACACTAGTTTATGATGAATGTCAAATATTTTTTCATATTCCATTATATTTTATTTTAATTATTTTTTAACTTAAAAGAAAAAGCCATTTATGAAATGACTTTTGACCTTTGCACCAAATTTATACGATTATATCATACATAACATTGAAATTTTCATCCACAGTAACTTTTACTTTTTTGGTTAGTTTATCTATGACTACTCCACTGTCATTTGATATTTCAAAATCTATATTTATTGTTTGCGTACCACTTTTTTTAGGTATTATACTAACTTCATAATTTGTATAATCTACATCATTATTTCTAATAACTAGTTTGGCTATGTCTGAATCAACCATACCAGGAATGGTTATGTTTTGATAATTTTTATTTTCTATTTCAAAGTTGAAGTGCGCATATTTATATTCTATTTTATATTCAATATGATCATAATCCATGTGGTTTAAAATTGCATTAATATTAGTATTATATTCAGAACTATCTAATAATTTTTTGATAGAAAGTTTATCTTTACCATTTACTACTACATAAAAATTATCTTTGTCATAACATGTAAAATAGTATTTATATACTTCATCTTCATAAAATAGATTATTGTTTGTGCATTCATCTTTATATTCGAAAGTTATCGATGGTCTCATCAAGGATTCATATTCATCCATTCTTTTATTAAATAACATTTTTCTATATTGACCTATAGCAATAAATAATATTAAAACAAATGCGACAAAGCATATAATTATAATTAAAGATATTTTACTTATTTTGTTTTTTTCAAAAAATAATATATTTCTGATTAATAAATCGACACTTTTAAATTTCAATATTAAATACATTAAAATAGCGCCACTAGTATTAAGCATTATATCATCAATGTCAAAACTACCAGTTTTGGTTAAGTATTGCATAACCTCTATTCCAAGTGAACACAGTAACAATGTTATTAAGAAAATAAAGGGGTTATTTTGTTTTTTAAATACATATTTAAGGAAAAACGAAAGTGGCATTAAACATATAAAATTACCGAGTAAATTTAAAATAGGTTTGCTTCCCATTATGCTGTCAAAATCTTTAAGATACATTTTTATAGTTGAAAATGGTGTTAAATTCATTTCTACAGCTATATTGCTTCTATGCCACCATTGATTTAAGAATAAAAAGTAGAATAAGAGTGCTAGATACATTATAAAAAATAAATATAAATTAAATTTTAAGATTTTCTTGTTGCCGGTTTCTTTTGAATAAAAGTAACCACCAATATATATTAGTAGACAGGCAATTAATAACAGAAATATTGTTACTAGTTCTGATATTTCAATAAAACTTGTTATAAGTATATCCATCAATATTAAAAAGATTGCGGATGCGTAAAGTATAAAACTTTTGTTTTTTAATTTTTCCATAAATCCTCCAAATAGTTCATAAGGTTATTTTGTAGTGTTTTTTTTAACATTAAACTTTTTGAGTCCTATCTTACCTCCTTTTAGGTCATTATATCACTATATATAAAAAATAAAGCGTGCAGAAATGGCACACCTTTATTTTATAGATATTCATTTATATATTTTATGTAATAATTATAAATATCTTTTGCTTTATTACACTTTTTAGTATAACAATCAAGTTTGTCATTTTGAACCATAAAGTTATTTGTTCCATCTTCTTTATAATAGAAAAACACTTTATTAGTTACATCATATTCGATAACTTCTTCTTCATTTGTAACATAGAAGATTTCACCCTGTATATCATAATATAGTGTAAAGTCATCGATGTTTTTTTCACACATTGTATCATTACATTTGAAATCTTTTGAAATTTTTTTAGATGGTTCATAAAGATTTCTATTATTTTCAATGTCACCTATAGTAATAGGTGCGACATCTTTAAAGATAAGACTATCATTCACAAAGTCTTGCCAAAGATTTAATTTCATTTTTAATGTTTTACCGGCATCAAAACTAATGTATAAATTATCTTTTAATTTTTTTATGTTTCCAAAATTAATACCAGAATCATATCCAGTAAAATCTGTAAGGACATCATTCGGCTCACCTTCAAATATTAATTTCTCTTTTCCATCATCTGTTTCATAATATAATTTGATGTGTTTGATTTCTTTTCCATTCATATCAGATATATTACCGAGTTTTAAATATGATCTTTCTCTAGTAATTATCAAAAGACTGGTATCTAATGTATAATTGTCCACCTCGCCAGAAACTCTAAATATTTTGGTTGTTTTATAAGAATTATAGAAATAATAAAGGAAAAATCCTATTAAAACAATTAATACAATTAAAGATAATATAAGTGCTAAACGTTTTAACTTTTTCAAGTTGTTGTTCTGTTTAATTAAATAGTTGTTAAAGTTTGTATGAATTTCTTCTTTATTTTCAGCTGTAAATTCTTTTCCAGATAATAACTCTTCTATACTGATATTAAATATTTTGCTTAAACTTATAATATCATTAATACTAGGAGTTAGCTTGTCATTTTCCCACTTACTAATTACGGTTCTATCTTTATAAAGTAATTCGGCCAACTTATTTTGACTTAATTTATTTTTCTCTCTTTGCTTTTTGATGAACGAACCAATTTGATTTTGTCTATCATTCATTAACTATCACCTCTAAAAACTTAATTATATTATACAATGTTTTATAGTTTTGGAAAAGCCGATAATAAAAGAGAATGTGTTTAAACATTCCCATTTTGAGTAAAATTTTGAATATCTTGTTCAGTTAGACCAGTGATTTCTGAAATATCTTTTATACTCATTTTCTTTTTAAGCATATTTTTGGCTGTTTCAATTTTATTTTCCTTAATTCCTTCAGCTTTACCTTCAGCTTTACCTTTTTTTGTAGCTTCTTCTATTTCGTTGTACTTTACTAATGCATCCATCTTTTCTTTTTGCCATGTGTGTATAACAAATTCATCTTTACTCATATTTATCGATGCCTCCATCAAATTTTTTAATTCTTTTTCATCAAGTATTTCACTTGCCAATTCATATAATTCACTAAAACTTCTTGCTGTTAACATTGTTAGCCATATAACTTCTTCATTTCTGATACCATTATAGTATAAGTCCCGGTATCTTTCAAGACTTTTTGTTATGACACTTTCACTTGATAAATATATTTTTTTCGTTTTAAGTCCATACATTACAATTGTATCTTCTAATATTTCTTCATAGGGACTTGCATTTAAATTAAGCTGATATATATGCTTTGTTTTTAGTTCTTTTAAGCTTTCTCCTTTTTCAAAGATTATATTAGATATTCTATTTTTATATTTATCATTTCTTTCAAATACATTTTCAAATTTACTTCTATTCATTTCAATATCGATAAATATATTTTTATTTATTACGACAAAAATATCGACAATCTGTTCATGTTCTTTTTTATTTATGATGGGCATTTCACTATCTAATAGATTAATTTTATCTTCTTTAGATATTTCTATTGGTAGTGTGGCATTCAATATATGTTTTAAAAGATTTAGATTAGTTTTAAATGTACTTTTAAAGGCTATATCATAACTTAAAGGAATTAATTCTAATTTTTGGTCTAATTTTTTTAAATATTCTTTTGTTAATTTCATATATCTCCTTTCTTTGCCCCTTCTATATATAAACATACGACATTTATTTTTTATTTCCTTTTTTAATATTGTCTTTTTATTTCTATTGGTGTTACAATGAGGATAGAGGTGCTTTATGACAGAACAAGAGATACTGATGTGTGAGATGATTAATGAGGGACTTACTTTAAATGAAATTGCTAAAAGTTTATGGCTTAGTCCAAGACAAATACATCAAAAAATTCAAAAGTTAATTAGCGATGGATATTTTATTAATTCTATTTATTATGATGATGGTAATATCAAATATAATTTTGAAAATAATTCTGATTTAAAACATACGATAAATTTGACACTCACTGATAGTTCAAAGTTCAAAGCCTTGGTGATTTCGGATATTCATATTGGTAATGAACTTGAAAATTTATGTTATTTATATAAAGCTTATGATTATGCGAGAGATAATGATATCCATGTTATTTTAAATACGGGAGATCTAATCGATGGAACTTTTACCAGAGGCATACAAAATATAGATAATATAGATGAACAAATAGACAGGGTTATAAATATGTATCCATATGATAAGAGTATTTTAAATTTTATATGTTTTGGGAATCACGATTATTCTAGTTATGAAAATGGAAGAGATATTTCTCAAGCCATTTCTAAAAGAAGATTTGACTTAGTAAGCGGTGGTTATGGTTTTACTTTAGTAAATATAGAAAGAGATCAATTTGTTTTATATCACCCACTTTTTAATAAAAGTTATAAACCTATTCCTAATAAGTTAATTTTAGAAGGTCATCATCACAAAATGATGGTAAAAATAGATAGAAATAATTATTTTATTAATGTACCTCCTATTAGTGATTTATGTTTTGGATGTCAAGAAAAGCCTGGAATGTTAGAGATGGAAATGTCGTTTGGTAATGGCTTTATTCACAGTGCTTTTTTTAAACAAATAGGAGTTAAAAAAAATTTTGGGGTATATAGTGAGATTAATTTAGAGTTTTTCTTAAAACACGAGAAACTGGATGAAAAAAAGTTGATTTTAAAATAGAATTTAGGAGATTATTTATGTTTGAAGATTTAGAAATTATCAATAAATTAAAAGAAGAAAAAAATTTAAATACAATTGCAAGAGAATTAGGAATATCCGTACTTGATGTTCATAAAAGAATAATGAGATTAAAACATGAAGGATATGTTTTAAAAAAGAACATATATGATGATGGTAATGTTGAATATTTTGTAAAGTGTTATCCGGATTTTTTTAGGACAAATATGGCAACTTTAAAACTATGTAATAGATTTAAGTTTTCAGCGATGCTTATTAGTGATACTCATTTTGGAAATGAATTTGAATGTATGGATTATTTGGACAAGGTTTATGAATACTGTAAAGAATGTGATGTGCATGTAATCATCAATGGCGGAGATTTAGTTGATGGAGCTTTTAGCCATGGTAATCAAACTATAGATGATCCTATTAAACAGTTAAATTATGTTATAGAAAAACATCCTTTTGATGATAATATTATTAATTTGATCTGTTTGGGTAATCATGACTATAGTTTATATAAATCAGGAATTGATATTAAAACGGTTTTAGAAAATGCACGAGCTGATTTAATTCCTTTAGGGTATGGACTTGGGATTATTAATATTGAAAATGATCAAATTTTTGTTAAACACTGTATACCTGAATATTCTTTTGAAACTCTTGATAAGAAGTTTGTTTTAGAAGGACATAAACACAAAATGGCTTTTTCTTTAGAAAATGGATTGCTTGTAAATATGCCAACTTTAAGTAATTTAGTTTTGGGTAAACATGAGTTCCCTGGAGCTATTAGAATGGATTTAACTTTGGATAATGATGGAACTATTAATACTGGTAGGTTTGAACAATTTATATTTACAGATAAGATGCATACAATAAATGAAATAACATTAAATGTTGATATAGATCACACTCATCTTTATGAAAAAGATATTAGACCAAAAATAAAAAGTAAACAAAGTTGTAATGGATTAAGTCAAATTGAAAAATTTAATCAAAAATGGAACCGAAATTAATAAAAGTTTTAAAAAGTGAAGTTTTTTTCATAATGAACAAAATGCCAAAATAAATTTTGACATTAGCTTACCTCACGGTAAGCTTTTTCTACTTCACAGAAACCTAAGGC
>CALVRN010000005.1 GCA_944358675.1 uncultured Bacilli bacterium
GTTACTCATTTAAGCTTATTTTGACTATTTGGTTGCATTTAACCTTTCAAAGTTGCATTTACTTTTGCAATTGAGCACATTAATGTAAAAGCTTTTATAAATAAAATTATATTAAAAAAGCACTTATCACAAGTGCTTCCAAACTAAGCTAATTTTTTGTGAGCAATAATAGCAACCACAGCACTTACAGCTAAGCCGATTACTACCATTATAATTCCATCTGATGTTTTTGGATTTTCTGTTTCATCTTTTACTTCATCTTTAGATTCTTCTGGAACTTCAGGAGTAACTGATGAATCAACTAACACAAATTCACCATTTTCTTCTTTCATTTCAAAGCCATCTGCAAGATAAGCACTTACATCATGTGAATAAGAACCACCACTTACAGTAACTTTATCTTCTCCTTCATTAAAGAATACTCCTTTATTTGCCTTAAAAGTTCCACCAGTAACTTCTAAAGAAGCAGTACTTGTTGAGCCTTGATTTGTAATTAAAGAATATGCGCCTGTATTTCCTTCACTAATGGCAAATTCTCCACCTTTTATTTCCATTTTACTAGCATTATTTAAAGCCGAAAAATTATGTGCTTGAATAAATTTACCACCTTCAATAACAGTAGTTCCTTCATTAACTAAGCCGAATACATTATCAGCTTCAGTAGTAATAGTACCACCTTTAACAGTTAAATCACCAGCATTATTTAAGGCTGCACTCTTTTCACCAATAGAACTAATAAGTCCACCCTCTAAAACTAAAGTACCATCATTTTTAATAGTAGGTGCAGCTGAAGCATTAAGCTTTTTAATAGTTCCAGTTCCTTTGCTATCAACAATAGTTAAAGTTCCACCATTTTGAATCCAAATAGTTGAACACCCATCAGTATAATTAGTAAGATTAAAACCATTCAAATCTAAAATAACCGTTTCATCTTTTCTAATTTCAATATCTTGCTTGTCATCACCTTTTAAAGTCAAATACCAAACATTTTCTTTTTGTTCAGAAGTAACATTTCCTCCTATATTATCAACATTAATTGCCTTTACTCCCATAAAAGGTACTACCATAAATGCACATACAAATAAACCCAAAAATACTTTTAATTTTTTCATTCTCTATCTCTCCCTTCATCATAATTATAACAAAATAAAATTGCATAAGCAATCAAAACGACATTATTATGAATATTTTGTGAAATAAAATGTAAAGCATCTTTAAATTGTGTTATAATTATTAAAGTTAGGGGTGTCAACATGCATAAAAACGGTAGAATTACAAGAGCTGAATATCATAAAAGAAAAAAAGGGAAAAAAATAAAATGGACCTTTATCCTTATTATAAGCCTTATTATAGCTGCCTTCTGTATAGTTCAAATATTCCTTTGGAATAAAGATAATAATAAAGTAAATGAAATCACCGAAGACATAAATAACGAAAAAATTGTCAAAGAAGAACGTACAGATACTGCTGAAAACATAAACCCTCCAGAAGATAAATCAGATGATTATTGGAATTATATTAAAATGGATATGATGTCTGTCAACTTTGATGAACTAAAAAATAAAAACAGTGATACCGTAGGCTTTATCAAAGTAAATGGTACTAATGTTAACTACCCTATAGTTCAAACCACTGACAATTCATTCTATTTAAAACATGCTTTTGATAAATCTAAAAACTCTGCCGGTTGGGTATTTGCTGATTACAGAAACGATATGGTCAATTTTGATAAAAACACGGTCATCTATGGACATAGCAGATCAAATCAAACAGTCTTTGGAAGCTTAAAAAAAGTATTAAATAAATCATGGTATGGTAATAAAGACAACCACATTATAAAATTATCAACTCCAACTGAAAACACTTTGTGGCAAATAGTAAGTATATATACCATAAAACCAGAAAGCTATTACATTACAACTAAATTTTCAGATAGTCAGTTTAAAACATTTATTCAAACAATAAAAGATAGAAGTGAAATTAATTTTAGTGGAACATTAAATGAAAATGATAAAATATTAACTTTATCAACTTGTGAAGATGTCGCCGGTACAACTAGGTTAGTCATTCACGCAAAATTAATTAAATTAGATAAAAGATAAACCCTTTGGAACTAAAATCCAAAGGGTTTTATAATCATTTTTTTAATCTATGCTTCAACATAAGTTATAACGACCCACATATCTTTACGTACAGAATCTAAAGAAGTAGTAGCATTTCTATTGTACATAGCAGTAACTGTCATATGTGTTGACTCTCCCACTTTAAGCTCATCACCAAAATTAATACCATCTACTGAATAAATAATTTGATCTCCTGGTTTATTATTAGGTGTAACCTCAATATTTTCAACTTTTGCATTTATTTTACCACTATTTTTTATAGTCAAATCATAAACAATCTTATCACCAGGTCCGGTTAAAGAAACATAAAAATTAGCTTTAGTACTAGTAAAACTAGGCTTTCCAAGTTCCTTAGCTCCACCAACAACATCACTCAATTGCATATCGACAAAACCAATATTCCATTCTTTTGCATTACTAGTTTCTTGATTAGCATTAAAAGCAAGCGGTTGTGCAAAAACAGCATACCACATAGTCAAAAGAGCGCCAACAAGAACCAAAGCAATAACTATTTTATTAGTTGATTTTTTTGACATTTTTATATGACGATCCTTTGCATCAGTAATTTCATCTGCATGAGGTTCCCATAATTCTAAAGTTTCGATTTCCTCTTCATCTTTTTTTACCTCATTTTTAACAGTATCATTATCATTAAGGTTATTTTTATCCATAAATACCATCCCTTACTGTTTACTCTAAAATTAGTATATCATAAACATTTCCTTTAAGCAACATTTTAAATTTCATATTTAAATATTTAATACATAAACTTTACTAAAGGAGGAGCTATGAAATATTTAAAAAGGTTATTAAAAACAATTACTTATACATTTATATTCTTTGCACTTTTCACATTATTATTAACAACTTTTAATTATTTTAATTTAATAAATTATCAAACCCTAGCCATCGGAAAAATAATTATTCCTATATTAACTTTAGGATTTAGTGGATTATTAATGGGTAAAAAAGCTAATAAGAATGGCTGGTTTGAAGGTTTAAAAATAAGTTTAATCATCGTACTTGTCTTAATAACTATAACGGCTATATTAGGTGAGTTTTCTCCAAAAAAATTAACTTTCTACTTAATATTAATAATATCTGGAATTTTTGGAAGTATTCTTGGAATTAATACAAAAACTACTTAAGTTATTTACTCAAGTAGTTTTTTAAAAACTCATTTTTATACTCTAAAAATCTATCTTCTTTAATAGCTTCTCGCATTTCTTCCATCATTCTAATTAAAAACCTAATATTATGAATTGATAAAAGCCTTCCGCCTAATCCTTCGTTAGCAACAAACAAATGTCTAATATAAGCTTTAGTATAATGAGTACATGTATAACAATCACACTCATCAATAGGGGTAAAATCTTCTTTATATTTGGCATTTCTCAAATTAATTTTACCATGCTGTGTAAATGCATTCGCATGTCTTGCAATCCTTGTAGGAAGTACGCAATCAAACATATCAACACCACGTTCTACACCTTCAAGTAAATCGATAGGCTCACCTACCCCCATTAAATAACGAGGTTTATCAGTAGGTAAATATCTAATTGCATCATCGATCATTTTATACATTGTCGGCTTATCCTCACCAACTGAAGTTCCTCCAATAGAATAACCATCAAAATCAAGTTTAACAGTTTCCTTCGCACTAAACTCTCTTAAATCAGTATATTCTCCACCTTGAACAATACCAAATAAAGATTGATTTTCATTCTTAAAAGCATCTTTTCCCCTTTTAGCCCATCTAAGTGTTCTTTCTGTGCTTTGTTTCGCATATTCATAAGTTGCTGGATAAGGAATACATTCATCAAAACTCATTGCAATATCACTATCTAATTTATTTTGAATTTCAATAGAAAGTTCTGGAGTTAAGAAAAGTGGCTTACCATCAATATGACTTTTAAAATGAACCCCTTCTTCTGTAATATCTTTCTTCTTATCTTTAGCTAAAGAAAATACTTGAAACCCACCACTATCAGTTAAAATAGGTCCATCATAATTCATAAATTTATGCAGTCCTCCAGCCTTAGCCACAATATCCTCACCAGGTCTAAGCCACAAATGATATGTATTAGAAAGAATTACTGCACTATGTACTGCTTTCAATTCTTCTGGTGTAAGCATCTTCACATTGGCAAGTGTCCCAACTGGCATAAACATTGGAGTGTCATATGTTCCATGATTAGTAATTAACTTACCTAATCTTGCCATTCCATCATTTTTAATTAATTCATATTTTATCTTCATTTAAATCTCTTCTCCTTCAGTTTAAAGCTTGATAAATAAATATCCATATCATCACCCATTAATTTATGATAACCATTATAAAGTAAATCTCCCAAAATTTCCTTTCCTCTATCCGTTTTTTCTAAAACAGTTGCGGGAAACTCTTTAAACATAATAGGCCTTTCATTTTCTTTAGGTAAAAACTGTAAATATGTAGGATCAATCAAATAATCATCATTCTCGCCAGCAATTAAATAATAATGATCATAATCACCTTCAATATTATAAATATGAGAAGGAATCTCCATCATATCTAAATCAGCTTTTATATTATTTGCAAAATAAAAACAAAGCCCATCTAAAGAAACATTCTCATTTAATGTCTCATCTAAATTTTTAAAAACTACAAATCTAATCATTTCTTCCATAAATAATATATTACTGAAAAACAAAATAAAAATCAATGCTTACATATATTTTTGCATTGATTTCATCATTTGATTTACTTGTTTCTGACTAGGAGTTCTTCCCATTCCAGACATCATTGCTTTAATCATTTTTTCATTAATAGGTGGATTTTCTTTAAGTTGTTTTTTCATTATCTTTTTAGCTATTAAAAATCCGATAATTACACCTACAACTAAACCACCCAACACTTTTAATAAATCTAATAAAAATGATCCCCAATCCATTTTATCTGCCTCCTATAAAGTAATTTTACTAAAAAAACATATAAATAGCAAGCATTTTATAAATTTTTAAGAGTTTTCTACAACCTCTACTCCATTACCTTGGGCATGATTTTGAACTGTTACATTCTCCGATGCACTAATGTAACTAACTCCTAAAATCATTACTACTAAAGCTATAACAGATTTACATTTTAAAATTTCCATATTTCATACCTCCCCTTTGACAATTTAATCATAACACGAACAAAGATTCGTGTCAATAGTGTTTTCAAACATTTGTTTGACTTTTACAAATATATATGTTAAAATGTGTATAGAATAATTTAGGAGGGAAAGAATGGAAAAATTAACTCGCCGTCAAACAGACGTTTTAAACTATGTTAAAACATATATTGTATCTCATGGATATCCACCAACTGTAAGAGAAATTGGAAAAGCATTAAATATATCTTCACCCGCAACAATTCATGCTCACCTAGAAAATCTAGAAAAAAAAGGTTTTATAAAAAAAGAAGGTTCTAAAAATAGAGCCATTGAACTACTTGTTAAAAATGAATTTGAGCCAGAAAATGATTTAGTTGCCGAAGTACCATTATTAGGTAAAATCACAGCCGGATCACCTATTGAAGCTATAGAAATGCCTGATGAATATTTTGCTCTACCTAGTTACTTACTACCAAAAGGCAAAGAAGTGTTTACTCTAAAAGTAGATGGAACAAGTATGATAAATGCTGGAATATTAGATGGTGATATCGTTATTGTTGAAAGAAGAAACACGGCTAGAAATGGTGAAATAGTTGTTGCTATGACTGATGAAAATGAAGTTACCTTAAAAACGTTTTATAAAGAAAAAGGTCATTTCCGCTTACAACCAGAAAATGACACTATGGATCCAATAATTTTAGACAATGTTACCATTTTAGGTAAAGCTATTGGCTTATATAGAAAAATATAACATACTAATTTAGTATGTTATTTTATATAATATGTACTAGACATTTTAAATTTATTATCCTCTAATACCAAAGCAATCACATTACCATTTTTAATATCAACCTTCTGTTTTATAGAAGCATCTAACCAGGTTTGTCCGTTATCTAAACTATACTTATAAGTATAGTTCTTTTTATTATCACTTGGATATTTTATAATAAGCCCATCATCATATTCAAACTCTATACCACTTACAACTTTAATTAATCTTTTTCTTACTGTCTCATTGCCGTTTTTATCTCTAGCTATACATGTCACAATATAATCATCAGGAACCGATGACAAAGTATTATCACAACTAAAACTAGCCTCACCAGTATTATCACTAACGACAACTCCACTTTCTACATCATAACTAGCCGCCTCATCACTTGTTATCGTAACCGTATCTGGAACCGAAAGATTAGGAGCTATATCATCAGTAACCACTACTACTCTAGTTTTATCTTTATACTCACCATTGTTAGTTATTTCATACTTAACAGTAAATGTCCCAACTATACTTGTATCAACTGAACTAACTTGTGAATTATCTTTATAATAAGAAACGATTATGTCATCAGATATATTTTTCTTATCAAAATATGCTATAGCTCCCTCCTCATTATATTTTTCGTTCACCCTGACATAAGTTAAATAATCACCATTTATATTTAAATTAAAACTATCCTCTTTAACATCAGTATTTTGAACAATCTCTTTTGGCCTATTAACATAACTAAATATTCTGCTTATCACAAATAAAATAATTAAACCTATTATAATAACCGTTATAAGCCCAACAAACTTGGCCTTTCTATTACTGACATTCATCTAATCAGCTCCTTATTTATTCATGTTTGCAATATTGCAGTCAGATGCACTAGTAATATTTTCATTCACTATAATTTCTTTCGCACTTGCTGCTTTTACAACACATGCATGAGCATCATCGCTCCATAAAGCTAAAGTAACTTTTCCATTTTCATCAATTCTAAATTCACCCGCATCTGGTAAAACACCTTTTGTCTTCAAAACATCTTTTTCTGCTTGGGAACTAGTTTTATAATTAATTAACAATGTTGTATCTTGATTCAAAGCTTGTTTTTCCGCTTGATAAGTACCAGCTGCTACAACAAGTCCATGAGCAGTGTCTTTAAAAGCATTAATTTTAGAATTTTGAATAACATTTAAAACAATTGGTGTCGTAATAAGTGCAATTATTGCAATAATTACAATAACCGCAAGTAATTCAACTAAAGTAAATCCTTTTTTATTCATCATATTCACCCTTCTAACTATCTTTAACCTCATAACTAAATTCTTTATCAGTTATTCTCTTAACACACACCTCTGTTGAAAGAGGAAAATTCTCATCAGTTTTCGGATTCTTTATATCAAGAGGTAAATAACCTTCCTTCTGCAAGTCATTAATTGTTTTACAAGAAGAATCATTAATATTATCCGGCATTTCACTTAAATGTTCTGCATAATAATCCTGCGCACCCTTTTTAATCTGCTCAATTTGGGTATTATATAAATCTTCCTTACCTTGATTAAGCGATCTATTAATAGCTGGAACCGTAATCAAAGCAATAATTCCTAAAATAGCTATAACTCCAAGTAACTCTGCTAAAGTAAAACCCTTATTTTTCATATCATCACCTATAATAATGATACCACATTTTAATAAATTTAAAAATAAAAAGTAACTATTTACATAATTACTTTACTCTTTAACTTCAAAATTTTCTAAAGAACCATTCTCTGTCACAATTTTATTAACTTTAGTTTCAATATTTTTTAATTCACTATCACATTCTTTAACAAGTTTCATCGCTTCAGTATATTTCTTAATTGACTCATCAAGTGATACATCACCACTTTCTAAAGCTTCAATTATTTCCTCTAATTCTTTAATTTTATCCTCAAATTTTTTCTCTTTAGACATTATTTCTCCTCCTTGATATCAGTTACTCGCGCATTCACAAGCCCATCAGATAATTTTATTTTTAATAAATCTTCTTTATTAACTTCTTTAACACTCTTCAAATTTTTATCATTTAAATAAGTAATACTATATCCTCTAGCTAAAATATTTAAAGGATTTAATAAATTTAATTTATCAATAATATTTTTAATAAATATCACTTTATCTTTATATAAAAGTTTAGGATTTGTTAAAACATAACTCTTCTTTAACTTTTCAAGTTCATTTTTAAGTTTATCTACTTTACCTAACATCAAATTATTTAACTTATCATTTATCAAATCCAAACTCTGTTTTTTATTTTCAAACATAACCATCGGATTTTTAATTACAAATGAATTTTTAACTGAATCTAAATATAATTTCAAATAATTTACTTTCTTATAAATTGCTTCATTAAGTCTAATAGAAAGTTGATCAATATGTTTCTTTAAATCACTCATATTAGGTACCGCAAGTTCAGCCGCTGCTGTTGGTGTTGGTGCTCTTAAATCAGCCACAAAATCCGCAATTGTAAAATCCACCTCGTGCCCAACCGCACTAATAACTGGAACCTTACTATTATAAATTGCCCTAGCTACTATTTCTTCATTAAAAGGCCATAAATCTTCAATAGAACCTCCACCACGGCCAACAATCAAAATATCCAAATCATAATCCTGTGCTCTTTCAATATTGCGTGCAATATCATCCTTCGCATTTTCTCCTTGAACTAAAGTAGGAAACAAAATAGTCTCACAAATCGGAAATCTTCTTTTAATAGTTGTCATAATATCTCGAATAGCCGCACCTGTACTAGCTGTTACAATACCTACTCTTTTAGGAATTTTCGGAATCGGTCTTTTATGTTCTTTATCAAATAACCCTTCATCTTGTAATTTTTTCTTTAATTGTTCAAAAGCCACATATAAATTGCCAACACCATCTTCAATCATCTCATCAACATATATCTGATAACTACCCATAGCTTCATACACACTAATTCTACCAGTAACTAATACCTTCATTCCATCAGCTGGTTTAAAAAGCACTTTACTCGCATTACTTCTAAACATAATCGCATTAATTTTACTAGTTTCATCTTTCAAAGAAAAATAGAAATGTCCTGTAGTATGTGCTTTAAAATTAGAAATCTCACCTTTCAAAAAAACCGTTTGTAAATTTTCATCAACATCAAATTTTGCCTTTAAATAACGAGTAATCGCACTAACAGTTAAATACTTGTCATTCATCTATCCACCTTTTCATGATAAACTTTATCTAAAACTCCATTTATCATCTTTCTAACACTATCATCACTATATGTTTTTGCAAGTTCGACAGCTTCATTAATAGCCACCACATTAGGTGTATCAGTATATAAAAGTTCAAAAATTCCCATACGAAGTATTGCAATATCAGTATTACCTAACCTATCTATAGTCCATCCATCCAAATATTTATTTGCCAACTCATCTATTTCATTTTTATAAGTAAGAACGCCATATACAATTTCCTTCACATATTCATTATCAATTGGACAGACCTCATGAATCACATCATCTACCTTATAATCCATATGATTTTTATCATAAACATTAATTTGATACAAAATTGTCATACATTTTCGCCTAAGTTCACTACGTGTTTCTGCCATTTAAATCACCTAATTAATTATAACACATATCTAAACAAAAAAATATCCTTTTTATTTTTTATAAGGATATCTTTCTCTAACCTCTTCGTTATCAATTCCAAATTTCTTTTTAAAATCAGTACTAGACATTACCAAAGAATTAAAAGCCTTATGATCAAACACTACTTTCTTATCTTTCAAAAAATTCATCCTCGCAAAAGTAAGTTCCACACTCTGCATCAAATAAGATGGTCTATTCAAAACCTCTTTATCTAAACCAACACCACTTAAAATACTAAACTTTTCATTTAAACTATCTATAGAATAACTATATACAACTGGTAACTTAACTGTAATAAAAATTGCCTCATCTTTTGAATAACCTCTATTTAAAAAATAATTAAACTTATTCATAATATTTTGGACATTTAAAGTATATATTGCTGGATTTATACTTGTTATATGATTAATCTCATCTTCACTATAACCCAAATTAATTAAACATCCACGTTTACTATCTAAAGTAGAAATATTCATAACTATAATATCTGGTTTACTTAAAATCATTTTAAATATTCTATCTTTATCATAACCTTTACTTAAAAAGTAATTATAATTTTCCAAAAGAGCACTCACACTATGACTATAAATTGATGGTATCTTTTTAGTCATCTTATTTATTTCACTATCTTTAAAACCTAAATCAATAAAAAACTTTCTTTTATTAATTAAACTATCTTTAGAATTACTAAATATACTAGGTACTAAAACTGTCATATCGTGAATATTTTTAGAAGAATATCCGAAACCTTCAAATAATTTATATTTCTCCAAAATATAATCATCACTAATTGTAAGTAACTGCGGTAAAATAAGTGTCATCTTTAAAAGCTCATTTGAAGAAAAACCTAATTTTTTAAATAACTTAAACCTTTCATCTAAAGTCTCGTTTGTATAATTAAATAAAGATGGCAAAAATGTTGTCATAGAAATTATCTCATCCCCACTATATCCACAACCTTTAAAATAATTAAAAGTATTAACCACTAATTTTTCTAATGTATGTAAAGAATAACGATTCACCGCATGACTATTTAAAATCCTCTCCTGCGCTTTTAAATCATAGCCTAAATTATTAAGTACCTCTGACATAAAATCACCCCAATTCAAAAAATCTTGGCTTTCACCAAGTTTATTTTAATGAAAATAAATAACCAAAATGTACATAAATATATAAAATAATAAAAAGTGTCCAACCTAAAATAGGTACAATCGCACATACTAACCAAGAATAAGGATAATCGTATATTTCCTTACCTGGAACATTTAATTTTTCACAAACTAAACATCCAATCTTAACCGAAAAAACTAAAAACATAACCAAACCGGGAATAATTCCAAGCATAAAACCTAAAACCCAGTAATACCATCTAGAATACCAAACTTCTTTTTCATATAAATCAAGTTTATAAGCAATATAAAAAGTGAATAATCCTAAAGTCAAAACATCTAAAATCAAGTAAATAACAAAATTTTCTTTTTTTAAAGCATTCATAACCGTACCCTCCAGACAAAAAAAGATAATAAATTATCTTATTGGCAAGATCCCTTACCAGGTTCAGAACCTTCAACATATTCTTTGTCGATGAGATTGCAAGATGTTTTTGTTATAGAGTCCTGAAGATATCCTCCTAATAGTTTCACTAAACTAACGACAATTACACTAACTACCGCTATAATTAGTAAATATTCTACTAGAGCTTGACCCTTATTATTCATTTTTCTAACACCCTCCACAAATTTATAATGCTTTACCACAATTATAAATTTTTTTTTGCTAAAAATCAACCCCATTAGCAAAAAACTAACAAATAAAGACAAATAAAAAAAAATATGTTAATATAAAAATGGTGAGAAAAATGGAATTAAAAGAAGCAAAAACTTTCACACAAAAATTAAAAGGTCTTATGTTTCAAAGAAATTTTAACTATATATTAAAATTCAAAACTAACGGTATTCATACTTTTTTTATGAAATGTAATATTGATGTATTTTTAACAGATAAAAACAATAAAATTTTATACATTTATAGAAACTTAAAACCAAATAAAATAATATTACCAAAAAAAGGTGTTAAATACACCTATGAAACCCCAACAGATAGTATAAATCTAAAAATCGGAGATTACTTTAATCCCTGATTTTTTATATTAAAAGAAGTCAAACGACTTCTTATAATGGATATACACTCACTTGTTTACGATCACGTCCTAAACGTTCAAATTTAACACGACCAGGAATCTTTGCGAATAAAGTATCATCTTTACCTTTTCCTACATTAACACCCGGATAAATTTTTGTTCCTCTTTGACGGTATAAAATAGAACCTCCAGTTACCACCTCACCATCAGCAGCTTTAGCCCCTAATCTTTTAGACTCTGAATCACGTCCGTTTTTAGTTGAACCTTGTCCCTTTTTATGAGCGAATAATTGGATGTTTAACTTTAATAATTCCATAAGATTACACCTCCTCATTTACTTTTATATTTTTTCCGTATTGTTTTTCTAAACCTTTTAATAAACTAATCATATTTAAAATAAGTGTTTTAGTCTCAAAATTATCTTTTAAAATATCAATAGATAATTCCCCATCAGATAACTTGTAACTAATAGCTTTATCATCTAATCTTAAAATACCGTTAATACTTGTTGTAACAATCGAACTTGCCGCTGCACAAACAATATCTTTCCCGTATTCATCAAACATCGCATGACCACTAATTTTAATATGATTACCTTTTACATCTATCTTAATCATTAGGCTGCTAATTTAGTAATCTCTAATTTAGTATATGGTTGACGATGACCTTGAGTACGACGATATTTTTTCTTTTGTTTATACTTATAAACCTTAATTTTTTTGTTTTTACCATGTTTTAAAACCTTAGCTTCAACTTTAGCACCTTTAACAAAAGGATTACCACAAACTCCACCAATCATTAAAACATGATCAAATGTAACTTTTTTGTCAGCTTCAGCATCTAATTTTTCAACATATAAAACTGTTCCTTCTTCAACATAATATTGTTTTCCTCCAGTTTCAATAACTGCTTTCATACTTTTACCTCCTTTATAACTAAGACTCGCCATTAAGGTAAGGTCTAAACCTTTTCAAACCTTTTTTGTGCGGTTGTAGATGGAGATCTACACATTAACAAATTTTATCATACTTTCCCTTTAAAGTCAAACCTTTTTTTAAGAATTTCACCTTCTGAAACATATTTAAACCCATCATAAAATAAATGTCTATAATCTCTTCTCATTTTATTTAAATTTAAAGACTTTATTTTCTTAATTTTTTTAAACCTATATTTTTTCAAATACCTTTCTAACAAAAATCTATTAAACATACTCTCATGAGTTTTTATTTCCTTTATTACTCGCATAAATAAAAACATTAATATAAGTAAAAATATCAAATTAAAATCACTACCTAATATTAAAACAAATATTGTTAAAACAGAGATCATAATAATAATCATATGACTTCTTTTAAAACTAATTAACTTATTTAAAAATAAATTTAAAAGTTTTGAACCATCCAAAGGATAAATAGGAAGTAAATTAAAACACAAAATTGATAAACTATAATAAAAAACTTCATCTAAATTCCAA
This sequence comes from uncultured Bacilli bacterium, assembly GCA_944358675.1. Taxonomy (GTDB): domain Bacteria; phylum Bacillota_I; class Bacilli_A; order RF39; family UBA660; genus Coprosoma. The sequence continues at coordinate 13,306 of CALVRN010000005.1, forward strand.
AAATAGTAAACAAATAAAGTAAAAATAATTTGAAATATTGGTCCCATTATCACAATTAAAAACTCTTCAAAAATACTTCTATTTAAATCCCCATTAAAAATAGTTAAAGCTCCAAATGGAAGTAATATAACTTTTTCAATATTCCACTTAAATAAAATACCCATTAAAATATGTCCAAATTCATGAATGATAATAATTAAACTAAATAAAATAAACCCTTTAAAATGACCTGTAATTATTGAAATAAAAGATACAATATAATAAAAAAGATGAATTTTAAATATATTTCTTATAATCTAATCTCTCCCCTTCTTTAGTAAATACCAAATACATCTTTTTACCATTAGCCTCACCTAAAATATCCCCTACCTTTAAATAATCATACATGCTAACTTTTATCTCTTTAATATTTGCATACCACACTTCTATCCCATCACCTTGCTGAATTATAATTGTATTGCCATAACCATCCTTTTCACCTGCAAAAATCACAATCCCACTTTTAATAACCGGAATAACATAATTTTCCGAAACAGTAAGCTCTACTCCATCTTTATAATCTTTACTATCTTCATATTCGATCTTATTCGAAGAAACAAGAGCCGTTTTATCAGTTCCTGTAAGTGGTAAAGATGAACCAAACAATTTCTCATAAACATTATTTACTTCAGCAAAGCTAAAATGATTTTGAAAAACATACTTATATAAATTTTCTCTTAAACTAGGACTCGCCTTTAAAGTAATTAAAACACCTAAAAGAATAACAACACACACCAAAAACTTACTAAAAATCTTACTAATCAAACTTACTTTCTTTATTTTCTTTGCCATAAAATCACCTATAATACCTTATTTAATTAATCCTATTTTTAGAACTTATCATAGGCATTAACATATATTATTCTAGGTGATTAAATATGAATATTATAGACATATTAAATATAACCAAAGGAACTTTAATTAATAAAATAAATCTTAACCTTAACATCAATAAATTTAAAATAAATAGTAAAGATATAAAACAAAATGACTGTTTTATAGTTATAAACAATAGTTACAAATATATTAAAGAAGCTATAAAAAATGGAGCTTCTTTGATAATTACAAATAGAAAATCTTCTTATAACATACCCACAATTTTAGTTCAAGACACTATTAAAACATTAGCCGCATTAGCATCTTCCATAAGACAAATATATAACCCCAAAGTAATAGCTATAACTGGTAGTGTTGGAAAAACAACCACCAGAAAATTAATTTATACAATACTAAAAAACAAATACAGATGTCTTCAAAACGAAAAGAACTACAACAATCATATTGGTGTTCCACTAACTATATTTAACTTAAAAAAAGATGACAAAATAGCCATCATTGAAATGGGGATGAACCATTTTAACGAAATAAAATACTTATCAAATATGACAAAACCGGACATCGCCATAATAACCAATATTGGTACTTCACATATAGGAAATCTAGGTAGTAAAGAAAACATTTTAAAAGCTAAATTAGAAATAAAAGAAGGTTTAAATGGTCCATTATTTGTAAATGGTGATGATGAACTACTTAAAAATCAAAATGCTTATAAAAGTGGATTTAATGAAAATAATGACCTTATCGCATATGGCTTAAAATCATCATTAACCGCCTCTTCTTTCAATATAAATTTAAATAACAAAACATATAAAATAGAAGTAAATCTTCCATCTCATCTTTTAAATAATGTTTTACTTGCTATTCATATTGGTTTATATTTAGATGTAAAAATGGAAGATATTATATTATCACTAAAACAGTATAAATCTACTGATATGCGCATGAATATATTAAATGATAAAAATGGCAACACAATCATAAATGACTGTTATAACTCATCACTAGAATCTCTAAACGGTGTTTTAAATATAATCAAAAATGAAAAACAAAATAAATTACTAATATTAGGGGACATCAATGAACTTGGAAAATATAGTAATGAAATTCATCAAAAAATTCCTCTTTTTCTAAATGAAATAGATAATAAAGAAGTTATCTTAGTTGGTAAGGAAATGGCAAAAATAATTTACAAAGACTCACTTCATTTTAAGGATTATAAAGAAGTAATAAACTATTTAAAAACCATACAAATAAAAAATACTTTGATTTTAATCAAAGCATCTAGAAGTTTAAAATTAGAAAACATAACTAATTATTTATTAGATTAATTTATCTTCCAATTTTCCTATTAAAATCTCTAATTAATCTTTTTGCTCTCATTGTTTTCGCTTTATCTTGCCACTCTAGTCTTAGCCCAAAAGAAAGAGGATCAGTTAAAATTTTAACTCTATCTTTATTTCTAAGTATATAATCAATACTAACTGGCTCATCATTAACAACCGCACCAATCATTGTATTACCAATATCAGTATGTAACTTGTAAGCAAAATCAATTGGTGTAGAACCATTAGGTAACTCAATAATATCCCCTTTTGTTGTATAAACATGAATAACTTGATCAAAAAGTTCTTTTTTAACCATACTAACAAATTCACAATTATCCGTTGTCATAGTATTTAATTCCGCAATTGATTTAAAAAATTGAAAATGTGTTTTTAAATCCTTCTGCATAGTCGCATCCGCATCATGTTTGTGTAAATCCCAATAAGCTGTTAAACCATAATTATTTATTTTTTCCATATTGTATGTCCTAATCTGCATTTGAACCAAATAATCTTCTAATCCAAACACCGTTGTATGTAATGAATGATACATATTAGTTTTAGGTGATGCGATATAATCCTTAAATTTATTATTAATTGGCGGATAAACACTATGAATAAGTCCTAAAGCCAAATAACATGACTTAACATCATCAACCATAATTTTAATCGCTAGTAAATCATGCACATCCATGATTTTTTTACCCTTAGACATCTGTTTATATAAACCATAAATACTCTTTATTCTCTCTTTATGTTCAAAGGGAATATTGTTGTCAGTTAAAATATTTCCGATATCTTCAAGCATTTTTCTAATAACACCTTCCGCATCATGTTTAATTGCTTCTATATTGTTTTCAATGCTAGTATAAATATCAGGTTTCAAATAATATAATGATAAATCTTCTAACTCTGACTTGATTTGATAAGCTCCTAAATAATAAGCAAGAGGTACAAATATTTCCATTGTCTCTACAGCATTTTCTTTTTGTTTAAACTCACTTTTATATTCTAATGTGCGCATATTATGAAGCCTATCAGCTAACTTAATAATTACAATACGAACATCCTCATCTAAACTAGTAATTATCTTTCTTGTGTTTGTTGCTACCTGTTCTTCTCTAGATGAAAAATTCATTTTACTAATTTTTGTAACTCCATCCACTAAAGTCGCAATAGTTGGATTAAATTCCACACTTATTTTTTCTTTAGTCATCTTCGTATCTTCAATAGTATCATGTAAAAGTGCCGCACATATTGTGTCACTATCTGCCTTCATTTCTGATAATATAAAAGCGACAGAAAGCGGATGGACAATATAATCCTCACCACTCTGTCGCTTTTGGCCTTCATGTAATTTTTTCGCACATTCAAAAGCTTTAGATATAATCTCTAAAGATTTATCCTCCTCGATATACCCTCTCACATTATTCATCAAGTCTTCGTAAGTCACTTCTCTCATAAAACTCACCTCAAACTTCAAATATGTTATAAACAATATTAACACGTTTAATTAGAAAATTCAAGAAAAAGTTTAAAATTTATACTTATATTTTTTTTGGATTTTTTTAACAACAAAAAATATTATCGCACTATATATCAAATTAAGAAGAAGTGATTTTAAAACACTTAATATTAAAGCTATAATATCAAAAGTAATACTACTTACCAAAACAAGCAAACAATATGTAAAACATCTATAAATTAAAATACATATAGCTATAATAATAAGTACATTTATATAATTATCAGTTAAAACCAAATTCATTCGCGTAATTAAAAAAGCCATAAAACAAAAAACAATCGCATGAAAAATAATTGTATCTGTATAAAATAAATCATAAGCAAGACCTGTTATAAAAGCATATTTATAATAATTTGAGTTTTCATCAAAAAGCGGATAAATAACAATTAAGGTAATTAAAGTAAAAAGTGGGGCAAAAAATCCATTAACAGGTACAAAATTAGAAACAACTCCTTCAAGCAAAAAAGAAACTATTAATATAAATATTTTCATTCAGTTTTCCTCTTCAAAACAGTAACATAATCTAAATCATCAAAATCAACAGAAGCTTTTACTTCGACAACTTTAGATAAATCAAAATTATCAGTAGTTACCTTTTGAGTCTTTCCAATCATAAGTCCACTTGGAAAAATTGTTCCCATACCAGTTGTCACTACATCTGAACCAGCCTCTATATCAACATTTTCACTTATACCTTCAACTGTATATGTATTAGTTTTAGAATCATACTGTGATATAAGACCATAAACATAATCATCTTTTACCTTAATTTTTACACTTATCTTATCACTCATATTTTCATTTGAAAGTAATTTAACTGTACTGGAATAATTACTAACTTTAGTAATTTGACCAACCAACCCTTTAGGATTAACTACAGCCATACCTTTTTCTATACCATTTTTACTGCCTTTATCAATTGTCACCTCATCATACCAATAACCTATATTTCTTGAAACAATTGTCGCATTAAGATAAACCTTATCACTTAAAACAGTATTTAAATCCAAAGTATCTTTAAGTTTATCAATCTCATTTTGTAAATTTTCATTTTGAGAAATTATTGAATCAGTCTGCTCCTCTTTATTTTTAAGTTCCTTATATTTTTCATACAAATTATTTTTTTGGACCATTGCTTCAAATTGATCATGCACAAAATTAAATGGTGCAGAAACAACCTTCAAAACAACAGTAATAGTATCTTTCGCAACTTTTTCAATCGGATTCAAATCACGATCATCTTTAAGGGAAGCAGCTAATACAACAAGCACCAAAGCAATAGCCACAACCACCAATATTAACAAATATCTTTTACTAAATCGCTTTTTATTATACATAGCTGTCACCCATTAAAATTATAATACATTTTAAAAATATTTCCAACTAAATTTTTCCATTTTCTAAAAAACTATAATATTTATCATCACCAATTATAATATGATCAATAACTTTAATTCCCATAAGTCTACCTATTTCAACTAATCTATTAGTAAGTAAAATATCCTCTTTACTAGGTTTAACTTCTCCACTAGGGTGATTATGTACACAAATAACCCCTGTCGCATTAAGTAAACACGCTTCTTTAAACACATCTCTAGGATGTACTAAACTATAATTTGCCGTACCAATAAAAAGTAATTTTTCTTCAATTACCTTTTTACTCGAATCTAAATATATACAGTAAAAATGTTCCTGAATTCTATTAACCTTATTTTTATAAAACTCAAACACCTTATTAGGTGTATTTAATTTAATATTATTTAAAGTATTTATTTTTCTATTCATTCTTTTACATATTTCACCCAAAGCAACTAACGTGCACGCTTTAGCATCACCTATTCCTTTAATTTTTTTTACATCATAATAATTTATATCTCTCAAATTTTCTATACCTTTTAAACTACTTAGAATATAAGATGACAAATTCTTAACCGACATATTTCTAGAACCTGTTTTTAAAATAATTGAAAGTAACTCTTCATCACTTAAACTTTTAACTCCCGAATTGATTAATCTCTCTCTAGGCCTTTCTAACTTTGGAATGTCTTTAATTCTCACATTCATTTAACCAACTCCTCATATTTTGCTAAAACCTGATTACAAATAACTTTAATCGATTCATTATCATCAGTTTTAGAAAGTAATTCATCATACTGCTTTAATATACTTATAAAATTTTTATTATCCGTTATCTTGTCCTTTAAAAAAGTATCATACCCTATTGACTTATAATAATTCTGTATTTTTAAAGCATTTTCTTTATTACTAGTAATACCAATATATGTATAATACTGATTATCTTCAACATTATAAATATAATGCGTAAACTCCTTCATATTATTTTTCATATTATCCATATCAGAGTAAACACCTCTTTGAATATAATATAATGTTTCCGCCTCTGAAGAAACAGCTAAAGAAGGCATCTCTTCATACTGTTTAATAATAAAATAAGCCATACCTATTCCTAAAATTAATGATACTGATACCGGAAGTAAATATTTTTTCATTTAAATCACCTAAAAAAAATATATAATAAAATCATCACTTATTTTGTCATCAAAAGTCGCCTCTACAATATATATACGATATTTTTATTATTTTTCCTTTTTATTTTTACAATTTATTTCAAAACTGCTATAATTAAAATAGAGGTGAAACAAATGGCATACAAAGTTGATAGAAAAACATCTAATAAAATAGGTAATGCGTTAATAATCGCTGGTTTAACCGGTGTCATTGTCTTTGGCGGATATACCGGTATAAATATTTTAAGCCGTATGCATGGAATGGAAGTTAATAACGATGCAATTGAAGAAGTTTTAGTTCAAGATAAAAACGCGAATGAAAATTCAAATGAAACAAATGAAATAAGTGAAGCAACTGAAGAATATACTCCAAAATATGATATTGCTGCTTTACAAGAAAAATATCCAAATGCTTGGGGCATATTGGAAAAAGAAGATGGCACAGCCTTTCCAATTGTCTCTACTAATTCAAGAGATGAGGAAGACTACTATTTAAAACATAATTTAGATGGTGAATATAGTAGTTCTGGAACAGTATTCCTAGATCATCAAAATGATAAAAATATGAATAACCAAGTAACCCGTTTATGGGGACACAATCTATATGGTGGTAATATGTTTGGAGATCTAACTGAATATCAAAATCAAGGACAATCATTTTACGATCAAAATAAAACATACACTCTATACACAAGCAATGGTGTATATGAATTAAATGTATTTGCCGCTTTGTTAGAAGATGGAACAACCCAAGAATTTGATTATAATAGTCAGGAAGAATTTTTAGCAGACATGCAAAATAATATCAATTCTTCTAACTTCACATCAGATGTCTCATTAGAACCAGATAACCAAGTAGTAATTTTTGAATGTTGTCCGGATGGAATCGCTAACCCTTACAGTAATCAACGTTTTTCTGTATATACTAAAGTTACTCCAATATATGAATACAATTTAAATAGTAGTAAAACATTATAAAAGCCTTTAAGGCTTTTTTTCACAAAAAAAAGGCTTTCATTATGAAAGTCTAATAATTTCCACGTTTTCTTAAAAATGCTGGAATAACAGTATCTTCATCATCTAATCCAGGAATTGGAACTTCTTCTTCCTCTTTTTCTTTATGTTGATCAAATCCAGTTGCAATTACCGTAACGATTAATTCATCTGTAAAGTTTTCATTAATAACAGCACCAAATATTGTATTAATATCAGTATTAGCTGATTTTCTAATAGCTTCAACAGCTTCTTCTACTTCAAATAAAGTTAAGTTAGGTCCACCAGTAACATTGATAATAGCATCTGTTGCTCCATCAATACTAGTTTCAAGTAAAGGAGAAAGTACCGCTTGATTAGCTGCTTCAATAGCTCTATCTTCGCCAACACCAGCACCTATACCAATTAAAGCACTACCACGTTTTTCCATCACTGTTTTAACATCAGCAAAGTCAAGGTTAATTAATCCTGGACATGCAATTAAATCAGAAATAGATTGAACACCACGACGTAACACATTATCAACTTCTTTAAATGAATCTAAAAGTGGTGTTGATTTATCGATAATTTCTCTTAATCTATCATTTGGTACAACAATTAAAGTATCAACATGTTTTTTTAGTTCTTCTATACCATCTAAGGCTTGAGTCATTCTCTTTTTACCTTCAAAAGAAAATGGTTTAGTAACAATGCCGATTGTTAAAGCTCCTGAATTTTGAGCAATATCAGCAATAACTGGAGCTGCTCCTGTACCAGTTCCACCACCCATACCACAAGTGATGAATACCATATCAGCCCCTTTTAAAGCTTCTTCTAATTCAGTTTTAGACTCAAGAGCAGCTTCCTTACCAATTTGTGGATTAGCTCCTGCTCCAAGTCCATGTGTAAGTTCTGCTCCTATTTGAATCTTATTTTCAGCTAAAGAATTATTAAGAACTTGTGAGTCAGTATTTGCTACTATAAACTCTACTCCTTCAACTGATTCTATCATACGGTTTACCGCATTACATCCGCCGCCCCCGACACCTATTACTTTTATTTTTGCTAATTGATCCATTTCAATTCCCATCATTTTAATTTCCTCCTATTCGCCAAAAAAGTATCCAAATACTTTTCCGAGCATTGTATCATCGTTTGTATTATCCCTAGGTGAAGAAAGTTCTTCCATATCATCTTCACTAAACATTGAATAATTCATTCCTTTTAATTTTAATGTATTTAGAAAATAAATAATATTACCAATAACTGTACTATATTTATTATTTCTAACTCCAACTAATTTGACTTTAGCTTTACTAGCATTTGGTAAAATATCATGTACACAATATTCAAAATCCAAAATATTACTAGTACCTCCAGTTATTATTATATACTGAATTGGTTTATTTGTTAAGTCATTTAACTCATTTTTTGCTAAAGTAAGTATTTCATTTATCCTAGACTCAACTATTTCAGAAGCTGCCAACTGATTAATTTTAATCTTAACGTTATCATTGTTTGTAGTCTCATAAACATCAAACTTATCAGCATTTCTAGTATTAGCCAAAGCAAAATTTTCTTTAATTTTTCTAGCTTCAGTAACATCTATCTTATACATATAAGCTAAATCTTTGTCAATATCATTTCCCCCAGCGCCAATTATTTTAGTACATACTGGTATACTCTTATTGTATAAAGAAACTGTTGTTATATCAGCACCTATATTAATAACTGCACTGATATTTTTATCTAACTCATCAGTTCTAAAACAGTTAATATCACCAATACTTCCAACCGAAATATCGACAATTTCCACCCCTAAACTTTCAATTACACTAGCAACAGAATAAACATTTTTTTTAGGTGTTGTAACCATCATTGCTCTTCCTAAAAGTTTCTTACCAGGAAACCCTTTAGGATCCTTCATTACTGTTTTACCATTAATTTTAAAATCAATTGGAACAACCGTAACAAACTCTTCATTAGGAAGCAAATTAGCCTTAATACCAGCCTTATAAGAATTTATCATATCATGAGCTGTAATTAAATCGCCCGGAATATCGCACTCACCTTTAATGATTTTATATTCAGCCATATGATTTGGAATACATGCTATAACCTTTTTAATTTTAATTCCAAGCATATCTTCTACTTGTTTAAATGCTAGTAATATTGATTTTTTAGCTAATTCTGGATCTACAATAAGACCCTTTTTAATTCCCCTAGAAGGTATCGATGTTGCAGCAAGCAAATTTAAATGATTTTGGTAAAGTTCACAAACAACAAGTTTAATAGAATCTGAACCAAGATCAATACTCGCATAAACATGCTCCATAACATCATCCTCCTACAGTCTATCATTAATTATACTATAATTTTACCTTATTGAAAAGAAAATGTAAACCCAATTTAAATTTTTTACCTAAAAAAACATTAGAAAAAAGAATATTTTAACTTTTTACCTCAAAATATTCTCCAGAATCTAAATAAAGTATCCCTTTTTTATTATCAAATTCTTTAATTATATCCAAATAGTTGTCTATTTTATCAAACTTATTTAAAGTCAAATAAACATAGTTACCATCATTCATTGTAAGTAAAAATCTACCTTCATCAACTTCATTAGGATCATATTTTATTTCAGATATTCTCTTAACAATATCATAATCAATTGAAGAAATTGAATTTAAAAAATCTGAATAAATATTATCTGGCACATAATTAATAACTGTTGGTACTGGAAAATTATCACTAACCTCCGTTTTATCAGCTAAAATAGTTTTTTCAGCAGGTAAATAGTAAAAAAGTGGTAAATTTTCTTTTATATTAATAACAACTTTAGTTAAACTAGGTCTTTCAACATCCACATTTTTAATATAATCATCCTCTTCCAATCTTTTTTCAATATTTCTAGAAAGTGTCTTTAAACTGCTAGGATAATCATCAAGCCCAGCTTTTTCAATAATTTCCCAGTCGCTATAAAGAGTATTTCCTTTAATCACAATATTATTTATCTTCACATCAGTTAAAAAAGCCAATCCTAAAAGAATAATTATTAAAAATAATAATACTAATAAAACATTTTTAACTTTTATTTTTCTCTTTTTCCTAACCTTATGTACCATCAATATCACCTTTTTATTCTATAAATTCTTGCTCAGTTTCTAATAAAATTCCTGTTTTTTCTTTTACTTTATTTTGAATTAATTTAATTAATTTTAATACATCTTCACTAGTTGCATGTCCTACATTAACAATAAAATTCGCATGTTTATAAGAAACCATCGCATCACCAACTCTATATCCTTTAAGTCCTGTATCCTCAATTAATTTTCCCGCACTATAACCTAAAGGATTGCGAAATACAGAGCCAGCTGATGGATATTCTAACGGTTGTTTTTCTTTTCTACTTTCCAAGTTTTCTTTCAACTTTTTCAAAATATCCTCAGAATTTCCTTCTTTCAGTTCCAATGTTACTTCTAAACAAATAAATTTTTTATGTTTAAAAATACTGTCACGATAACCAAAATCTAAATCTTCTTTATATAAAGTAATTATCTCATTATTATCATCTAAAACAGAAACTTCTTTAATTATATTATCAATCGAAAAGCCATAAGCTCCTGCATTTTGATAAACAGCTCCGCCAACAGTAGCTGGAATAGAAGATGCAAACTCTAGCCCACTCAAACCATTATAGGCACATTCTAAAGCAAGTTTGGGAAGCATGTAACCAGAACCCACTTTAACTATATTACCATCAATATTAAGTTTATCAAATTTTTCTAATTTAATCAAAACACCATCATAATTAGGACTTATAATCAAATTAGAACCATTACCTATAACTTTGTATCTGATCTTTTTATCTTTAAAATCACTAATTAATTCTTTTAATTCTAAAACATCAGAAGGAAAATAAATAGCTTTTACCTTTCCTTCTAATTTATAAGTTGTATATTTCCTAATATCCGCATTATTTATTTTTTCCATTTTCTAAAACTACTTTCTTTATATTTTCATATATAACCGAAGCACTATCCTTCACCTGCATATTTTTTAAATTATTTTTAATCTCTAAGATTTTTTTATCATCATTAATAAGTTTATCAACAGTATCTGATAAAAGGCCTTCCTCTAAAGATTTTTCTTCTATCATCAAAGCCGCATTATTATTAATCAAATCTAAAGCATTTAAATATTGATGATTATTTGCTACATAAGGTGATGGAATTAAAATCGTTGGAACTTCTAAAGCAATAATTTCACTCAAAGTAGAAGCTCCTGCTCTAGATACCATCACATCAGTTTTTTTCATAACTGAAGTTAAACCCTCGTAAAATGAAATTACTTTAACATTTTTAGGATAACTATGTTTCATAACTTCATCATAAGAACCCTTACCAGTTACAAATAAAACCTCATAATCTTTTCCTTCAAATTTATTAAGCTCACCTTCTAAATACCTACTAACCCTGCCGGCACCTAAAGAACCCATAACAATTAAAACTAACTTTTTAGTAGCTGAAAGACCTAAAGTAGATTTAAGTAAAACCGGAGCACTCAAAGCATCTTCACTACAAGGGTTACCAGTAACTACAGCTTTACCTTCTGGAAATTTATCCAAAGATGATTCAAAAGAAACTCCAACCAAATCAGAATATTTACTTAAAAACCTATTAGACTTCCCAGGTAAAGAGTTTTGTTCATGTAAAAATGTTTTATAACCTAACTTATGTGCACTTATAATAACTGGAACTGTCACATATCCTCCAACTCCAATTACGATATCAGGATTAAATTCCTTTATTATCTTCTTACACTCACTAAAAGCTTTAAATAAACATTTAATAGTTTTAAAATTCTTAAATATCTTTTTACTAAATCCATACATTTCAATTGATTTAAAAGGAATACCTTTAGATGGAACAATATCTTTTTCCATTCTATTATGAGTTCCTATATATAAAAATTCACTATCAGGTTCTTTTTCCTTAATTTTATTAATTATAGCTAAAGCAGGATAAATATGTCCACCTGTTCCACCCGCACTAATTATAACTCGCATATAATCACATCCTTAATTTAATTATATACATAATTATATGTTATCGCAAGCAATTTAACAAATTAAATATTATCGCACTTTATATTACTAATTAAAGTATTCTTATACAAATTTAAATGACTAAAAAACATACAAATAAAAATTATTAAAAAACAAATAACAAAACTCAAAATAAATAATTCATAATTAAAAACTTTTACATTAATTTCAAAAAACATTCCTAAATTTTTATATAAAAAATTACTTATAAGCAAAATAAACGGAAATGAATATAAAGCTCCTTTGCCACATATAATCAAACACTCAAAAAGCAAACATAATCCAATCTTAAAATTAGTAAAACCTAATACCTTTAATGTAGCAAACTCTCTTCTTCTAAATTTAATATTAGCCGACACAATATTACATATAGTAAAAGCAGAAATTAAACTCACAATGCCAACACAAAAAATAGTAAACAATTTAATAATTAAAACAAAATTATTCATTATTTCATAAACCTTTTTAACATTTGTATAACTGACATCACCAAAATTATTTTTTCTAAAATATTTTAAAACTTTATCATCAATCTTATTTACATTTGTCTTAATCAAAGCATTACCACTATAAACTGGGCATACTTCATCAAACTTATCCTTATCTAAATTTAAAATAATTCTTCCCTGAATTAATTCATTTTCAAAACCAAATGGAACATCTTCAGTTAAATTAATATCATTTATCATAACCCCATTAGATAAAGTAATTTCACTTAATTTATTAAATATCCTATAATTTACTTTAGTCATTTTTTTACCTTGAGATAAAGTATCATTCACCAAATTAATAACTGAATTACCACCCAAATCAGTCACTAAAACCTCAATATTATCCTTATATCCCCTATTATAATTATCCTTAGAAATTGTAACCACCTTCTCACAACTTCTAAATATATTTTTATCACTTGCAGATAAATATAAAACCAAATCATCTAATTTAGAATAGTCACTCATATTACTAAATATCCTCACATCATATTTTGGTATACTAACATATTCATCCAATATTTTTATTGTATAATCTGTAAGTCTTAAAAACATATTAAACAAAATAATTATTATAAATACACATAAAATTAACCCCCGATATTTCTTCTTATTTCTCTCATAATTAATATAAGCAAAATTTAAAAGAGGGTTTTTTATTTTACTTATACAGTTTATATTTTCATTATTATTCCTAAAAAGTTCCATTATCTTATATTTTTTTATTTTCAAAAGCGGTAATAAAGAAGACAAAAGCACAATTAAAATTACAAAAGCTAAAGGAATAAAAATAAAAGGAGCATATAAAGATAGCACGATATTACTACCTAAAACTTCAGAAAGTAAATTATTAATTACATTTATAATTCCATAATTAAGTAATATACTTAAACCAAGACCTAAAAAGATTCCTAAAAAAAGGTAAACTACACTTTCAAATAAAAATATCTTATATAACTGATTATCACTAATACCAATCGCCTTAAGCAAAATAGTATCTCTTCTTCTTTTACTAAATGATATTTGAAAAGAATTATATATAATAAAAAATACCGAAATAGCTAAAACAAAAACTATTGCAAAAATAAGTTCTTTAAATAAATCTATATAATTATTATCACCAATTCCATATAAAGAAAGTAACTCGTTATTATAAACAATATTTAAACATTCTTTTTTATCACATATATTTTCAGTCAAATCAAAAGTTTCATAAATGTTTTCAAACTTTATAAAATAAAAGGAATCTAAATACTTCAAAGATTTAATTTTTTTATCATGATATCCATTTAAATCACCTTGAATCTTCACATGATAATCACTTTCCTTTGTAACTTTTGAAATTAAATATTCTCTAAAAGAAGAAAATAATATTCCTACACTAAAAAGTGTCATACTAGCTAAAATAATTCCCAAAAATATAGTCAAAGTTTGCTTTGGATTTTTTCTTAAATAATTAAGACTTAATTTTATCATTTATTTCATCCTTTATAATTTTACCATCACGCATAGTAATTATTCTACTAGCTCTTTTAGCTAAACCCATATCATGAGTAACCATAATAATAGTCTGCCTATATTTTTTATTATAAAATTCTAATAACTTCATAACATATTTACTATTTCTACTATCTAAATTACCAGTTGGTTCATCCGCAAGTAATAATTTTGGATGATTAATTAAAGCTCTACCAATAGCTGTACGTTGTTGCTCACCCCCTGATAAATCATTCGGATAAAATTCTAATTTATTAACCAAACCCAAACTTTTCACCAAATCATTTAACTTTTTATCACTAATATTTCTACCATCAAATAAAGCTGGAAGTAATATATTCTCCTTAACATTTAAAGCGGGAATCAAATTATAAAATTGATAAACAATACCAATATATTTTCTTCTAAATACCGTAAGATCTTTATCAGACATATTATAAATATCTTGATTATTAATAATAACACTTCCACTACTCGGTTTATCTAATCCCCCAAGCAAATGAAGTAAAGTACTTTTCCCACTTCCGCTTTTTCCAACAATAGCAATAAATTCTCCTTTTTTTACTCTAATTGAAACATCATTCAAAGCTAAAAATTCATTTTTATCCTTTCCATATGTTTTACATAATTTTTTTACATTTAATATTTCCATCATATTCACCTCTATATAAAACATACGACAAAAAAACTGGATTTCCTTTTTTTTATTTCATTTTATATGTAGTAGTAAAAATTCTATCATCTGTGCAGTACTCTAAAACATACTTATTTTCTTTCTTACATATAACCACACCTACAGTTTTATCGTTAAATAACTCTTTAATATTTTTATCTACATAATTTATATATTTTGTAATCTGTCCAATATATTCAGCTTTAAATTCTGTAACCTTTAATTCCACTACAACAAAGCAATTAAATTTATAATTAAAAAGTAAAAAATCAATGTAGTGATAATTATCCCCTATTTTAATTTTTACTTCGCTACCTACATACGTAAAGCCTATACCTAATTCCACTAAAAAATCATCGATATTTTCCAGGATTGACCTATGTAAAGCATATTCACTTAATCTTTCATTTTTATTTTTAACTTTTATCATTATTGGATTTTTAATTAAAGTATTTATTTTAGGTTTTTCTAACTCTTCTTTAAATCCAATTCTTTCATATTCTTTTGATTTTATTCTTTCATGTAACTCGCGATATGATAAGTTTTGAACTCGAGTTATATAAATATAATAATCAATCTCTTTCATACTATTAAGGCGAATCAGTTCTATATAATGACTCCAAGTTAATTCGCCAGGCAGTGCTTGGCATTTCTTAAAAATCAAATAAAACTGGCGCATATTTTTTAAATTAGATACCTTGTATCCTTTTCCAAGTTCATTAGTTAGCTTTTCAGAATACTCTTTGATTAATTTATTTCCATATTTAGCCCTCTTTTCTCCGCCCTGAGCTTCAACTATTAATCTACCAACTTCAAAATAAGCTTTTAAATCACTTTTGTTTTTAGAATAATCTTTGACCTTTTTATATATTTCGTTTTTAACTAAAGTTTCTTTTATTTCATCATAATAATTCGTTTTGATCACTTCCTTCATTTCACTTTATAAGTCGTCGTAAAAATTCTATCATCACTGCAGTATTCCATGATAAATCTATTCTCTTTTTTACATATAACCACACCTACAGTTTTATCGTTAAATAACTCTTTAATATTTTTATCTACATAATTTATATACTTTGTAACCTGTCCAATATATTCTACTTTCATTTCAGTTACTTTAAGTTCTATGACAACATAACAATTATATTTAACATTAAAAAGTAGAAAATCTATATAATTATATCTATCACCTATTTTAATTTTTACTTCACTACCTATATAGGCAAAACCAATACCTAGTTCTTTTAGAAAATCATCCATATTTTCTAGGATAGATTTGTGCAAAGCATATTCAGTTAGTCTTTCATTTTTATCTTTAACTTTTATCATTATTGGATTTTTAATTAAAGTATTTATCTTAGGTTCTTCTAATTCTTCTTTAAATTCAATTCTTTCATATTCTTTTGATTTTATTCTTTCTCTAAGCTGTCTTACTGATAAATTCAAGTTTTTAGTTATCATAACATAATAATCAAAAGCTTTATCGTTTTTAATACTTAACAAATATCTATAATGACTCCATTGTAATTGGTCGCACAGTGTGCGACCTTTTGAGATTTTCAAATAAAATTGACGCATATTTTTAAGATTTGTAATATTATATCCTTTTCCTAATTCTTTAGTTAATTTTTCAGAATATTCTTTAATAAGCTTATTCCCATATTTAGCTCTCTTTTCTCCGCCTTGTGCTTCAACTATTAATCTACCCACTTCAAAATAAGCTTTTAAATCACTTTTATTTTTAGAATAATCTTTGACCTTTTTATATATTTCGTTTTTAACTAAAGTCTCTTTTATTTCATTATAGTAATTCATTTTCATCACCTATATAAAACATACGACAAAAATTTAAAATTTCCTTTTTTAAATAGAAAAAAATTCAAACTTTTTAAATTTGAATTTTCATTATTCTTAAAGAATTTAAAACCGCAAGTAAAGTTACTCCAACATCTGCAAAAACAGCCATCCAAATACTAGCAAAACCAAAGGTTGCTAAAACAAGCATCAATAACTTAAATCCTAAAGCAAATACAATATTAAATTTAACAATACTTTGAGTAACCTTAGCAATTTTTATAGCTACTACAATTTTAGATAAATTATCATGCATAAGTACTACATCAGAAGCTTCAATTGCTGCATCACTTCCAATAGAACCCATTGAAATACCCAAATCAGCCTCTTTAATAACAGGAGCATCATTTATCCCATCACCAACAAAAGCCGTAAATGTTGTTTTTTTAATTTCTTTTAACTTTTCAACCTTATCTATAGGAAGTAATTCAGCATAATATTCATCAATATTAACTTTATTTGCTACTTCACATACAATATTCTTATTATCGCCAGAAAGCATCACAGTTCTATTAATTCCTATATTCTTAAGATTATTTACTAAATTATTAGCAGACTCCTTAATCTTATCTCCAATAACTAAATAACCTATATATTTATCATCACAAATTACATAAACAACTGTTCCAAAAGCCTTAACCTTAGGAACAATAATACCTTCCTTACTAAATAAATTTTCACTACCTATCATTAATTTTTTTGAAAATACTATCCCTTTAACACCCTGACCACTCAACTCTTTATAATCTTTAATTTCACTTTCATCAATTTTATCATTATAAGCTTTGACTATTGATAAAGCAATTGGATGATTTGAATAATACTCTAAATAAGCCGCATATTTCAATAATTCTTCTTTAGAAACACCATTACTAACTATATTCCTTACTTCAAACTTACCCTCAGTAATCGTTCCTGTCTTATCAAAAATAATTGTCTCCAATTTATTCAAACTATCTAAACCATTACTACTTTTAATTAAAATACCTTCCCTACTAGCTCTACCAACTCCGCAAAAAAATCCAAGTGGCACAGATATAACCAAAGCACAAGGGCATGCTGTAACTAAAAATACTAAAGCTTTATAAAACCATTCGTTAAAATCCTCGCCTAATAACATAGGAATTAAAACAAGTAAAACAGCAAGCAAAACTACAATCGGAGTATATATTTTAGAAAACCTAGTAATAAACTTTTCTGCTTTAGTTTTCTTTTCATTAGAATTTTCAAGCATATTTATAATTTTACTGGCTGTAGAATTACTAAATTCACTTGTAGATTTTACCGTAATAAGTCCACTACCATTCACAAATCCACTTAATACACTATCGCCAACATTAACTTCTTTAGGTATACTCTCACCTGTTAAACTAGATGTATCTAAAGATGTATTACCACTCACTATCACCCCATCTAAAGGTACTTTCTCACCAGGTTTAACTAAAAACAAATCACCAACTCTAGCTTTCTTAATATCTACCTTCTCTACCTTATCACCATTTTTCAAATTCACATAATCACTGCGTAAATCCATCAGTTTAGTAATTGACTCTTTAGAATTATCAACAGCTAAATCAGATAAATATTCACCAAACTCAAATAAAAGCATTACCATAACTGCCTCTGGATATTCTCCAATTATAAAAGCACTTATAGTTGCAATAATCATCAATGTATTTTCATCAAAAATCTCACCTTGAAATATTTTTTTAACCGCATCTATAAATATTTCATATGAAACAACTAAATAACTACATACCAAAAGTATTAAATAAATATTATCTTTAAAAAACAAAGATAAAATAAACAAAATGGCACTTATTATAATCTTAATTAAATCACTATTTAATTTAATTTTCATCACTAATCTTCTCCTTTAAGTGTTCTATTCCATATTTCAAAATAATAGAAATATGTTCATCGGTAATACTATAATTTACCGTTTGCCCAACTTTATTCGCTTTAACTAAATTAGAACCTCTAAGTGTTTTTAATTGATGAGAAACAGCCGATTGACTAACATCTAACTTTTCCGATATTTCATTCACACACTTCTCACCAGACACTAACAAATCTAAAATACGAAGTCTTGTTTCATCCGCAAAAATCTTAAAAAATTCTGCTAAACCACCTAAGAACTCTTTACTATACATTCTCATCACCTCTATTATATGAATAATTGTTCATATAATCATATTACAATATCTAAAAAAAGATGTCAATATAAAACATCTAATTTTTAACACATACCAGCTCCATCAACTGATAAAATAGCTCCCGTAACAAAACTAGCCATATCACTTGCTAAAAAGAGAAACGCATTTGCAACATCTTCAGGTTCACCCATTCTACCAATCGGAATAGAAGCAATAATCGGTTTAATCATCTCTTCTGGCAAAGCATCTACCATATCAGTGTGAATAACACCAGGGGCTACCGCATTTACCCTAATATGATCTTTGCCAAGTTCTCTAGCCAAAGACTTAGTCAAACCATTAACCGCAAACTTACTTGCTGGATATCCACATCCTGCAGCTTGTCCATAAATACTAACCATTGAACTAGTATTTAAAATAACTCCGCCACCTTGCTGTTTCATATATAAAGCTCCTACTTTAGAGCAATTAAACACAGCTTTAACATTTAAATCAATAATCTTGTCAAAAGCTTCTTCTGTATAATTATATAAACTATCTCTAGCAGAAATTCCAGCATTATTTACTACAATATCAATTTTTCCATATCTATTTTTAACTTCCGCAAAAGCTTTTTCCACTTCTTTCATATTAGTTATATCAGGATGCATTCCCATAACTTCATATCCAGGATTTTCTCCTTTTAATTTAATCAAAGCATTTTGAACAGACTCTTCTTTAGTCCCAAATAAAACTACTTTGGCACCATTATCCAAAAACTTCTTAACAATAGCAAATCCAATACCTCTAGTACCACCTGTAACAATTGCTACTTTACCTTGTAACATTTTCATTACCTACCTTTCATACTTATCATAACACATATAAATAAAAAAAACATAAAAACAAACAAAAAAAGACATATACTTAACACATTCATTAAAGCATATCTCTTTTCTTAAGCCACCAAGCCAAAATAAGTGAAACAATAAATGAAATAATACAAATAAATAAAAATGAATAATCACTTTCACCAATAATACCAAGCGGTACATTCATACCCAAAAAAGAAGCAATCATAGTTGGAACAGAAAATACAATAGTAATTGCTGTTAAAAACTTCACAATAACATTCAAATTATTAGAAATAATAGTTCCATAAGCATCAATTGTTGAAGACAAAATTTCTCTAGATATCGCACAATTTTCAATACATTGTTTATTTTCTATAATTGTATCTTCCAAAAGAATTTTTTCTTCTTTACTTAAAGGAATAATATCTTCTTTTTGTAATCTCTCTAGCACAGTACTATTAGCCCTCAAAGATGTAATAAAATAAACAAGTGATTTTTGAATATTTAAAAAATTCAAAAGCTGTTTATTATTAGTTGAATGATAAGTATGTTTTTCAACCTTCTTAATATCATATTCTAACGAATCTAAAGTATATAGATATGCTTCTGCGGAATTAAAAATGATTTGTAATAAAAAACGTATTCTCTTAGAAATATCAAAATTATCTACATCTCCTTGTTTGAATTTCTTTAAAAAATCATGTTCTACTAAAGAGACAGTTACTATAAAATGACTATCGCATATAATAATTCCTAAAGGATATGTAACATATTTATTTTTAATGCTCCTATCTTTCATATAAGGAACATCTATTACAACTAAAGTTCCTCCATCAAATTTTCTAACTCTTGGAAACTCTTTTTCTACTAAAACCTGCATAATAATAGAAGATTTTATTTCGCAAATAGTAGAAATTTTTTTTACTTCTTCCTCTGTCGGGTTTATTAAATCAATCCAACTATTTTTTTCAATCTGTTCACATAAATTCACTTTATTTAATTCACTTTTAAAAACCTTAATCATAAACCCACCTTTTCTTCAAATATTTACACTTATCTTCATTAATTACTATATCATGATGATACTTTAATGTAAAGAAGTACATAAATATTTATCAAAAATAGTACTACCCATAACTTTTCTGATACAATATAAATGGATGTGAGTTTTTTATGAAAGAAAAATTTAAAAATTATTTAAATAATGACTACAACTTTGATAAAGCAACACTACTTGGAATAATCTGTTTAATAATTGTAATATCAGGAATATTTGGCTGGTTATATGAATTTATTTTTTATTTCTTTAATAGTGGTATGAAAGAGTTTTATTGGCGAGGTGGCAATTTTCTACCATGGATAAACATATATGCTATAGGAGCAGTAACAATCTTTTTTCTAACCTATAAAAAAAGAAAACACCCATTATATATTTTCTTAATAAGTGTTGTTGCAAGCGGTATACTAGAATACATTGGTGGTTGGTATATGGAAAACATAAATACTGTCAAATGTTGGGATTATAATAAAGAAATATTAAATTTTGGAAACATTAATGGATATGTATGTTTAAGAAGTGTTTTAATATTTGGTATATCAAGCTTACTTTTAATGTATATAATCGTTCCACTTTGTTTTTATCTAGCAACCCATCTAAATAAAAAACTGTTTTTAATAATCAGTTATACCTTATGTTTTATATTTCTAGCCGATGAACTTTATAACTTAATATTTGCCAATCTCTTTTCACTTCCAAGAGCATCCACTATTTATAAAAAACTAGGATTTAAATATTTATATTTTTAAACTAAAAAGGCTTCAACTCATACAAGTTTGAAGTCTTTTCAAATTACATAATAACTATTTCAATACTTTAACTAATTTCTTTGAACAGTTTTCCTATCAACATTTCTAGTTTTATTTAAAACTTTTTGAAATACTTGAATTTCTCTTTCATGTTCACTAGTAATAGCCAATTCTCTTTTTTTGGGGATATCCAGATAAACTCATAGCTTTATCATAACTTTGTGCATAATCAAGCAATAGATATCTTACCACCCCATAAATTTGTGACAATTTTATTCCTTCTACACTTAAATTATTTTTTAAAATATAATCTATATGTTCAGTTTTATTCACAATAAGGGAAAATGCATTAATAACACTATGTCAAATTTACATAACATTTTAAAGGTTTATTTTTCTAACGTGTTTAAATATTTTAATATTATAATATGAAATTATTTTATGACAGTCACTTTTAATTATCATTTCCGACAAAAACATTATAAATTTCTTTATATCTATATCCTAATTTTGCATATGTAGAATCAACTACTAATATATTCATATCAACTAATTGATCAATTAAAGTAGAAACCGTATTTCGTGAAACACCAGATTCATCTTCTATTTCTTTTTTGGTAAATACTATTTGATGCATCATCGCTGGCATCACTCTATATATCGCAGTACTTTTTAATGATTTTATTTTTTCCATATCCTTCTTGTATATCTGTTTTATCATATTTATTTTAGCAATATAGTTATTACACTGTTCAATTACGCACTGTAAAAAGAACTTTATAAATCCAAGCATATTTCCTTTTCGACTTTCATTTAAATATTTATGATATGTCGGTTTATACAATTCTATAACTTCTGATAGAAACAAAATAGGTTCATCATTAGTTAATTTTGCCAGCTGAATAGAAATCAAAGCTCTACCTAATCTACCATTACCATCTCTATATGCATGAATAGTTTCAAATTGAGAATGAGAAATAGCCATATTTATAAACAATGGATCTATAAATTCATTATTCATATATTTGAATAAATTATCTAATAAAATCGGAACATCTTCCGGGATTGGTGGCACAAAAATAGCCTCATCAATACTACAGCCTTTCGGGCCAATCCAATTTTGAATATTTCTAACATGACCAGGTTCTTTTTCGTTTCCACGAACACTATCCAAGAGAATTTTATGAATATTATTCACAAACACTAAATTTATTTCATTATTTTGATTTAAATAATTTTTAGAATATTCAATTACTTTCTTTAAATTTTGAATTTCCAAATTATCATCAGTTTTTGGCATATATTTTAAATAATACATTTCATCCTGTGAAATTTGAGTACCTTCAATTTGAGTAGATTTCAAACTTTCACTTAATATAATTGAATCTAAAAAAAACTTTGAATCAAACTCAACATTTTTCAAGCACATTTTATATTCGCCATATTTTTCATTTGCCTCTGACAATAATTTTAAAAGTTCCTTATCCATATCATATTCAATTGGCAACGTCTTTACTTTCATCGGTTCCATAGATATCACCTCTGACTAAATTATAACATATTTAATATTTAAATCAATAAAAATGCACAATATTTTAAAAATATTGTGCATTTTTGACAAAAAATGTGCATTTTTGCACAACCATTGTGCATTTTTGCATATTAAAACTCAAGTTTTTTATACCTGAGTTATTTTTATATGGTGCCGCAACGGAGAATCGAACGCCGATTAAAGCCTTACCATGGCCTCGTAATACCTTTATACTATTGCGGCATATAAAAATTATATAATATTTATATATAATTTTCAATATTTTATGGTAATTTCTTTTTCCTTATTTTCTCTCGCCTTTCCATTACCTCTTCTTCGGTGCGAAATAGTCCCATTCTAATTCTAACATCACATAAACTATATTTTAAAGGACTTCTTCTAATATTCTTTCCAAGATTTTTCCCTTCTTCTTTACTAATAGGTAAATCAGACCAAGGAGTAGATATAATATCTCTTTTCATAAAACTACATCCCCTTTATTTCATCAATTAAACTTATAAATTCATTTTGAATTTCTTTCAATCTTTTTTCAGTCTTAGCTTCAAATCTAACCGTTAAATCAGGTCCTGTATTACTAGCTCTAACTAAAGCCCAACCATCATCAAAAGTAACTCTAATACCATCTGTTAAAGAAAATGTATATTTTTTATTTTTAGCATATTCAATAACACCATTCACAATATTAAATTTATTATCTTCAGTAACCCTTACTTTTAACTCTTCAGTCGAAAAATAATGATTAACTCCATCAAATAGTTCACTTATTTTTTTATCAGTATGAGAAAGTAATTCTATAATTCTAAGTATTCCATAAATACCATCATCAAAACCTAAATATCTATCTCTAAAAAATAAATGTCCAGAATATTCGCCACCAAAATCCAAATTATTTTCATTCACGTAACTTCGGCAATATACACTACCAGTTCTATTCATACAAGGTTTTAACCCAAGTTTTTTAATTTCATCAATTAAACTCATAGAACACTTAACATCAAATACACCTTTTTTTACTTCCATTTGCTCAGCCAAATCTCTATAAAATAAAATCATAATCATATCAGCCGGAACAAAAGATCCATCTTCTAAAACCATACCACACCTATCTGTATCACCATCAACAGCCACACCTAAATCATAGCCTAAATTTTTAACCATTTCACCTAGATCATGTAAATTATTTTTAACAGCAGGATCTGGAATATGATTTGGAAAATTACAATCACTATCACAATATAAAAGTTCATATTCTATATTAAACTCTTTCAAAATATTTTCAATAAATATACTGCCTGTTCCATTACCACAATCCACTACTACTTTAACTTTTCGGTCACCTAATCTTAAAGACTTTTTCAAATTATCCAAATAAGCTGGAAATACATCCTCTTCAGTGACACTCCCTTTACCATCTTTAAAATCATAACAATCTAAATAATGTTTAAAATCTTGTAATTCTTTACCATATAAAGAATCATTCTTTTTAACCGACATTTTAAATCCGTTATATTCTTTAGGATTATGACTGGCAGTAACCATAATACCAGCATTCACATCATAATATATTTTAGCAAAATTATGCATTGGTGTTGTTACCAACCCCAAACTAAATACATTAACTCCACTATCTAAAATTCCCTGCATCAAAGCAGAATATATTTCCATATAACTATCTCTATTATCATGACCCAAAATAACCTTACTTTCACCAAGTTCTCTAACATAACTTCCAAAAGCTTTTCCTACAGTATAAGCAACATCCTCATTTAAATCATCACCATATATACCTCTAACATCATATTCTCTAAAAATTGCTGGATTAATTTTATTTGTTATTTTCATACCCCTATTCCTCCTACATTAATTATATATTACTTTTTTAAAAAGTACAATTATTAACTTCATATTTCAAAAACATATTTAGTATAATGTTGTGAGGTGAAAAAATGACAAAAAAAATAAAATTTATAATAACCTTTATATTATTCATTTTAATAGCACTAATTATTTATTTAAAATTTATAAATATACATAAAATAAACATACCAACTATTACTTTGTCTGGAAAAAATATTATAACCTTATATCAAGGACAAACTTATAAAGAACCCGGATATAAAGCAACAGATCCTAAAGATGGTGATATTACAGATAAAGTTAAAATAAATGATCAGATTTCCACAGACAAAACCGGCACTTACGAACTAATATACACTGTAGTTAATTCAAAAGGAGAAATAGCCAAAGCTCATAGATTTATTAAAGTAATAGAAAACAAAACACCATTTTATAAAGATGAATATGATAAAATTGACAACCAAACTAGAGGTTGGTGGAGTAACAATAAATTAGATGGTAAAAGACCGTCAGGAGGTGCTGATATCAATGAATTAAAAAAATATAATGCCTTCTTCATGGGACCAGATGAAAAAGTCTTATATCTTACTTTTGATGAAGGTGGACTAGAGACATATGTCAAAGAAATTGTTGATGTTTTAAATCAAAATAATGTTAAAGCTACATTCTTCTTATGCCGAAAATTCATCGAAGAAAATGCAGATTTAATTAAAAAGATGGCTGAAACAGGTCATACCATAGCTAACCACACTTCCCATCATTTAAATATGCCTGAGCTTGCTACAAAAGAAAACTTTAACAAATACATTCAAGAAATCAAAGAAGTAGAAGAAACATATTATAAAATTACAGGACAAAATATGGAAAAAGTTTATCGAGATCCAAGAGGAGAATGGAGTTATAGAGACTTACAAATTATGAAAGATTTAGGTTACAAATCATATTTCTATAGTGCTGATTATTTGGATTATAAAGAAGATGTTTCAAAAGAAAAGGCCTTAAATGAACTTACCAAAAGAGTTCATAATGGAGCCATATACTTAATGCATCCAAAAAATAAAGGTAATTATCTAGCTCTAGATACTTTTATTAAAAACATGAAAAAACAAGGATATAGATTCGACCTTGTTAAAAACATCAAATAGGTTTTATACCTATTTTTTTATGGTAAGTTTAAAACTTGACCAATCATTAAAGTATTACTAGTTAAACCATTTAAATTTTTTAGTTCATTAACTGTTATCCCATATCTATTTGCAATACTCCATAAACTGTCTCCACTTTTAACTGTATATGTATTAAAGCCATTTGGAACCTTTAAAACCTGACCTATACTCAAATTATCACTCGTTAAACCATTTAAGTTTTTAAGTTCACTTACTGTAATTCCATATTTATTAGCAATATTCCACAAACTATCTCCAGCTTTTACTGTATAAGTATTAGAGTTATTTGAACTAGATGAATTACTTATTTTTAAAACCTGACCTATACTCAAATTATCACTTGTTAATCCATTTAAATTTTTAAGTTCAGCTACTGTTAACCCATATTGATTAGCTATTTTCCATAAACTATCTCCAGATTTTACTGTATAAGTTCCACTACTAGAACCACCAGGTACTTCTAAAATCTGTCCAACACTTAAATTATTACTAGTTAAACCATTTAAACTCTTAAGTTCATCAACTGTAATTCCATATTTATTGGCTATCTTCCATAAACTATCTCCACTTTGTACTACATAATAATTACCACTTTCAGGTAAAGATGGAATTGTCTCTCCCTCATAAGTCGCAATTACCGCATCGACAACCGCATCAACATATTCTTTATAGTTATTTTGTATTTTAGCTAAATCCTCTGGATTATCAATAAAACCATATTCAACTATAACCGGATGAGTATTACTTCCAGTATTTCTATGCATAAAATAATAGTCTTTAGATGTATCACTTGGAAGTCTTCTTTGATAAAACTTTCTCATCTTTTGTCCTGCATTACCCAAAGCTGTTAAAATATTAGAAGCAAGTGTACTATTATCTCTTAAAGCATATATAACCTCTGCCCCTTCAGCCCCCTGTATTCCAGAGCCAGCTGCATTAATATGATTCGAAATTACAACTACATTAGGATTATCCCCATATGCCGCAAGCACTCTATTTACTCTATCTGTTGGTGAAATAGTCTCATCAGTACTTCTAATTAAAGTAACTGGAACTCCTCTTTTTTGAAATTCTTCATACATATACTGAGCTATCATTAAAGTTAAATCTTTTTCTTGTACTCCAGAACTACTAACAGCCCCAGGATCAGTTCCTCCGTGTCCAGCATCTACAACTACTTGTAAATTATTCACATAACCACCTCTACATTAAAATATGTAAAAGTGCCTATAAAGTTACAAAAAAAGATGTATAAACACCTTTTTAATCATTTTTTCAAATTAGCACTATTTAAAAATTAATTACTATTTATGCTTAAAATGTGAAACTTCAGAATTATTCTTGTTTTTATCATCTATTCTTCCATACAATAATGATAAATTATTCACTTGCATATCTCCAGAAATTTTTTCTTCTTTCCACTTAAATTCTGATAAATCAAGCATTTCTTTAATTTTTTTAGAAGCATCAGGTAAAATTGGGGCAATCAAATTAGCAATATTAGCCATCATATAAACACATGTATAAGTGGTATTATTAAAAGCCTTTATATCCTCTTTTACTTGATTCCATGGTTGTTGGCTATCATAATACTTATTACCTAAACTAATATAATCTAATATAGAAATAACAGCCTTTCTAAATTCTCCAGCCTCAATATGACTTCCAACCAATTTATAAATTTTAGAAGTAGTATTAGCAATATTAGAATCTATAATTCCTTCTGTAATCTTACCATCAAATTTTTTACAAATAAATGATAAATTTCTATTTACAAAATTACCTAACATTCCGACCAAAAATTTATTATGGCATTGTACAATTTCCTCATAAGAACAATTAATATCGTCTGCCTCGGGACCATTAAATGCGAAATAAAATCTAATCGTATCTTTATCAAAATATTCTAGGAGTTCATTAGCTGTAATCAAATTCCCTTTACTTTTACTCATTTTTTCATTATTTAAATTAACATAGGCACTAGAAACAATATAATCAGGTAATCTATATCCTTTGTTTAATCCTGTCAAAAGAGCCGGAAAAATTGTAGTATGAAATGGAATATTATCTTTTCCGTGAACATAATAAGTAATTAAATTTTTATTAGAATCTGATAAGAATTCATCAAAATTAATATTTCTTTCATTCGCAACTTGGGTGCCAGCAGAAAGATATCCAAGTACAGCTTCTATCCAAACATAAATTCTTTTATCATCATATCCTTTTACAGGTACTTCGATTCCCCAATTCAATTGTCTTGTTGCAGCTCTATCAATTAATCCAAGATTAAGAAACTTTTGTGCTTCACCTACAGCATTTTTTCTCCAGTGTTCTTTATTGTTACTAATCAATTCTTGCAACACTGGTGTAAATTTAGACAATGCAAAATACAAATGATTATTGTTTTTAGTAATACATTTAGTACCACAAGTTTTACAATGTTTATCAAGTACTTCAGAACTATCTAATGAAGCATTGCAAACTTCACATTGGTCACCAGTACTTTTACCACCACATATCGGACAAGTTCCGACAATCTCTCTATCCGATAAAAATGTTCCACATGTTTCACAGTAATCTTGAGGTACTTCTTTTGCATAAATATAACCATTTTCAATTAATCTTTTAAAATTATCTTGAACATATGATTGATGAAAATCATCCATTGTATTTGAATACAAATCATACTCAAACCCTAAATTATCAAAAGTCTTTTTAAATTCTTGATGATAATATGCAGCAATTTCCTGGGGCGAAACACCTTCTTTCTTAGCCCTTTCAGTTATAGGTGTACCATGACAATCAGAACCAGATACATAAATTACATTATCTCCGTTACCTCTAAAATATTTTGCTAAAATATCCCCTGGTAATAATGCAGCCAAATGACCAACATGTAAAAAATAATTAGAATATGGCCATGCTCCTCCAATAAAAATATCTCTTTTCATTAAGAATCCTCCCTTTTGATTTAAGTATTATAGCATAAATGCTATATATATGCAAACTTATATATATTATATACCATTTACACTTTTTATTAATAAAAATATTTTTCTAAATATTCTTGTATTTTATTTTTTAAGTATATTTCTTTATTAATATTATTTTTTTTATATCCCAAATAATATTCTCCTTCAGCTCCACTATATTGATTCCTATACATTAAATAAAGTATATTTTCAACAGTTAATTCTTTCAAATTATTAAAACCTATAATCGACTCTAAAATAATTTTCCACGCTAATTCTTCAAATTCTTTTATTTGATTTATATTTTTTCCTATCACTAAGTGATCTGTAGTTAATATATTTAATAATAATCTAACCTTCATTTCTTTTGAAGATAAAAACTCATTATCCTTTTTTATATCTGAAATAAAATATTTACCATTTTTTTTAAAAGGATTTGATGATAATATTTTTTTTACTTCAAAAATTGTATATATTAATTTGTTTTCATAAGGAACTTCCTCATCTAATTTTAGTCCATTTTCTTCATGATAACGTATTGTTTGTAAAATAATATCTTTTTTTTCCTTCTCACTAATATTATTGACAAGTATACAAACATCCAAATCACTTGAATTAGAATCATAAATATTTGAACCATAAAAAATCATAGTAGGACATAAATAAGCATAATTATTTAATATATATTCATAATAACTTTGACATAATTTCATTTTATTTATTTTCTCCTTTTATTTTTGTTGCCACTTCGATTATGTGTGTTAGCATATTATTTATATCTTTATAAGAAATATTATCATTTCCAGACATATATCTTAATACAACTATTGTCTCATCTTCTTTTATAGCCCCCATATTATCGATGATAGGAAATCTGTGTAAATAATACTTACCTTCTTTTAATAAGTAATCATAAATTTGTGAGTTCAACGCATTAATATCATTTATATTCATTTTTGATAATTCATTTTTATTATCTACATACACAAATACAACTGAATTAATATTAACCTCATTCATTAAAATAAAATGATCACTTTTCAATATTTGTTTTTTCAAATATTGAGCCATATCACAACGTCTTTCAATCAGTTTTCCTATGTTTTTTATTCCAAGGTTTTGCATCATAAACCATGTTTTTAAGGAAACCCAGCTTTTTGAACCTATAAAAGGTGTAATTTGACCAAAGGCAAAGTCTTCTTGCATTATCAAATCAGAAGTTGAAGTTACTAATTTAAATTTTTCTGGATCTTTAATTAATAAAGCACTCATACAATATGGAATTGCAAGTACTTTATGTGGATCTGTAGAAATACTATCGAATAATTCAATACCTTCAATTTTCTTTTTTAATTTTTCTGAAAAAGCTAAAGAGAAACCATGACATGCATCTACATGTAACCATATATTATTATCTACAGATTTCACGACTTGATAAACAGCTTTTAAATTTTCTATTGTCATAGTACGACTATCACCAACATATGAAACAACGCACATAATTTTTCCCTTATTTTTTAATAAAGTTTCTCTTAAAGCGCTAATATCATACCTATAATTTGCTGTTTCAACTTCTATAATATTATCACCACAACCTATCCACATTAAAGCGCTTCTAATACTATAATGACCAATTCCTTTGGGTATTATAACTTTATAATTTTCTGGATTTTTAACACCATTAATCATGGTATCTTTTTTAAAATTTTCTCTAGCTAATAATAAGGCAATCGAATTACTACCAGTCCCACCGTACGTAATTACACCTCCGACATCCCATATATTATTAATTTTTTTTATTTTATAGCCTAAGATTTCACGAAACCATTTAATAACAGCTATTTCCATATAAGTTGCAATTGGTGCGCAAAAAGATGAATTTATTAAATTTTGCTGTAAAAAATCCGACATTATCGCCCCACTAATACCAGCTACTGAATTTCCAGCATCTGGAAAGCCCATAAAGTTTTCATTACTAAAATTAGTACAATATGGCAAAATTTCTTCGCTAAAATATTTTAGTAAATCGTTTAATTCAATACCATCTAATGGTATTTTTAACAATTGATTGATTTGCTGCTTTTTTGATTGTTTTTCTTTAACATCATTATTTAATTTAAACTTAAAACCTAATTCTAACGTTTTTTCAAAACATTTATAAGCGTATTCTTCATTTTCTTTATTTAGAATTTCTTTCACCGCTATAACTTCCCTTCCCAATTACTTTAAAATTATCATTTTATTACCATTTATTTTTATATGCCATTTTTCAAATAAATCCAAATTTATAAAATCAGATAAATTACTAATCATATTGTAATAATATTTTTCTAAAATTTTTCTGGATTCATCACTCATTCTTTCAACATTTAAATTCTTTTTTGAAAATAAAACAGGAATTTTCCAAGTTAAAAAATTTAAAAATTTACACATATTATCTGAAATAAACGGAATTTTTTCTATTAAGATTGGTCGATAGATTTTGGAAAACCATATCTTGTTTGCCTTTATTGTAAAAAGATTTCTAGGCAATCTATTACCATCATTAGAATGTAAATTATAATTTATAAACTCTTCAGATTTAACATTGATAAAATCAAAAATTTTTAAACACTCTTTTTTAGGGTTTTTAATAAAATCTTCAAAAAATATTATTTTAATATTATCTTTACCAAAAGTTTCAGTATAGTCCTTAATTTTATCATAATAATTTCCACTTTCACAAAAAAATGTAGAAGAAGATTCTTTTAAAATGGGATAATTGTTTTCAAATATAAAATTATTTTTAATCCATTTATCAAATAATTGTTTTGTAGAGTTTCCCAAATTATCACTAAGATTTGAGAAGCAAGTTCCATCAAGCAAATTCATTTTAAAATCAGAATATAAACGATCAATTGGATTTCTAATTAGAAAAATAATTTTTACATTATTACCATAGTCTGCTTTTATTTGTGATGCGGAAACATTTCTTCCCAAAATAGGATTAATTTCCATTATAACTTTTTTATTATTTCTTTTCGAATAATATCTATTTTCATACCATTCAAAACCTTTTTTTTCAACAAGTTCTTTCATACCATAATAAATTGGCTCTTTTATACCAGATAAATATATATCTGGATGCTGTTTCATAATATCATATAATGTTGTAGTACCACATTTAGCAAAACCGACACATAATATATTTGGCTTCATATCCTCCCCCCCTTTCGTAACAATTAAAATAATATTATAAAGTTTTATTAACATTGTACTAATTATAACATATAAAATTGACATTACAGTTTTATTTTTTCTTTTATTTTCTCAAATATTTTTTTTGCGCATTCTTGATAATCGTTATTATTTAAAATCAAATCAGGGTTTAAAGGCTCCTCAAATACTGAATTAATTCCCGTAAAATCCCTAATAATATTCTTGCGAGCTTTTTTATACAAACCTTTTTTATCTCTTTTTTCACACTCTTCTAATGGCGTATTTAAATATATTAAGAAAAATTTATCACCAATTATTTTCTTGGCCATTTTTCTATTTATTTCTAATGGACTAATAAAAGCAGTTATACAAATTAAACCAGCTTCATTCATTAATTTAGCCACTTCAGCAATTCTTCTAATATTCTCTATTCTATCATCATCAGAAAAAGACAAATCTCTATTTAAACCTAATCTAATATTGTCACCATCTAATAACATAGTATGAAACCCATTTAGATTTAATATTTTATCAAGTTCATTGGCAATTGTACTCTTTCCAGAACAAGATAAACCTGTAAACCAAACTGTAATAGGATTTTGACATAATGTTTTTTTTCTCTCTTCTGAAGAAATACTAATACTTTGATAAAATAAATTTTTATTTTCTAATATTTTATTTACTGTCGCACATGAACTAGTAACATGCGTTAAACGATTAATTAATATTAATGATCCTAATGATTTATTATGTTTGAACTCAGAAACTGCTATTTTTTCTAACACTTCTAAATCACAATTAATTATTTCGTTTTTACATACCTTTTCAAAATCAATTATTTTCTCCTCAGTATCTATATCAATTTTATAATTTACTTTTCTAATATAACACAATGTACTAACAGTACCTAAGTTAATATAATAAGCACTATCTATTTTTAATTTTTCCTCATCCATCCAAAGCATTGTAACATTAAAACTGTTAGTAACATAAACATTATTATCATTTGTTAAAACGCAGCCCCTAGAAATATCAATTTCTTTATCTAAAGTTAATGTAACAGCCTCTCCATAATGGACTTTTGTAACTTCTTTATCTAAATTATACAATCTTTCAACATGAGCCGATTCTTCACTCGGTAGACAAGTAATTATGTCACCAACTTCTATACTTCCTGAAGTCACATTACCTTGAAAACCTCTGAAAAACTGATTAGGTCTACATACTCGTTGAATAGGAATAATAAATTTTTCTCCTATTTTTTTATTTACTTGAATATCTTCCAAATATTGCATAAGAGAAGTGCCATTGTACCATTTCATATTATTAGATTTAATAGTAATATTATCACCAATAGTAGCACTTATCGGAATAATGTTTAATGATGAATACTGATAATTTTCAAATAAATTTTGTATTTTCTTTTTTATATTATCAAATATTCTTTTATCATAATCAACTAAATCCATTTTATTGACAACAACTATATAATCTTTTATTCCCATCATCATACAAATCTTGAAATGTCGTTTTGTTTGAATTTGTACTCCTTTTGTTATATCTATTAATAAAATTGCTAAATCTGCCTTGCTTGCACCTACTGCCATATTTCTTGTATATTCTTCGTGTCCTGGACAATCAAGAACAATAAAATTTCTCTTTTTGGTATTAAAATATCTATAAGATACATCAATAGTAATACCTTGTTCTCTTTCTTCATCAAGACCATCTAGCAATAAAGCATAATCAATTTTTTTCCCATCTTTAATTTTACTATCTAATTCAAGTGTTTTTTCTTGATCTATATATAGCAATTTTGAATCATATAATAAATGTCCAATTAAAGTGCTTTTACCATCATCCACACTACCACAAGTTAAAATCTTTAACTGATCAATCATTAAAAATATCCCTCCTTTTTTCTTTTTTCCATATTTGTATTATTCTCATGATCTATAACTCTACTAGTTCTTTCACTTGTTGTAGCAGATAAAGTTTCTTCAACAATTTTATCCAATGTGTCCGCATCTGAAATGCATCCTCCAGTTAATGGATAACATCCCAAAGTTCTAAAACGTATCTTTTTTCTTGTAATTTTAGATTTATCAATATACTTTAATATTCTGTTATCATCAATCATAATTAAGTTACCATTCACTTCAACAACATCACGTTCTTTTGAAAAATACAAAGAAACTACTTCAATTTTTTCACGTTTAATATATTCCCATATATCTTTTTCCGTCCAATTAGACAATGGAAAAACTCTAATTGATTCACCATCAAATAGCTTTGTATTATACAAATGCCATAATTCAGGGCGTTGATTTTTTGGATTCCAATTATGTGTTTTATTACGAAAGGAGAAGATTCTTTCCTTAGCCCGAGATTTCTCCTCATCGCGCCTTCCACCACCAAATGCAGCAGTAAAGCCATATTTATCAAGTGCCTGTTTCAATGCTTCTGTTTTCATTATATCAGTATATACTGAACCATGTTCAAATGGATTAATATTATCTCGTACACCACTTTCATTAGTATACACTAGTAAATCAATACCATTTTTTTTTGCTTGCTCATCTCTAAATTTAATCATTTCATGAAATTTCCATGTCGTATCAATATGCAAAAATGGAAATGGCGGCTTTTCTGGATAAAAAGCTTTAAGCGCAAGATGCATCATAACAGAAGAATCTTTTCCAATTGAATAAAGCATTACTGGTTTCTTACAAGTAGCTGCTACTTCTCTAATAATATATATTGCTTCAGCCTCTAATCTATCTAAATTATTCATGTTTCTCAACTCCTTAATATTCAATTAAAACATAACAATCATATTTTTAACATTAAATATTCATTTTCGATTAAAATCTCTTATTTTTTGTTTTGCATAACTCGTATGAGCTTTTTCTTTCCAATCATCACGTGGTCCAAATGACAAATCATCAGTTACAATTCTAACCCTATCCTTATTTTGCAAAATATAATCGATTGGAACATATTCATCATTGACAAAAACACCAACCATTGTGTTTCCAATATCAGTATTAAGTTTATAAGCAAAATCTATTGGTGTTGCACCTTTTGGTAATTCTATAATATCACCTTTAGGAGTATACACATAAACTTTATCAGAAAACAATTCATTTTTAACTTGATTGACGAATTGTTGATTGTCACCAAACATTGAATTAATTTCCATTAATGATTGAAAAAATTGAAATTTTTCTTTTAAATCTTTCTGCATTATATCTCTTGCTTTACCTTTTTCTGCATCCCAATATACAGTTAATCCAAAAGAAGCTATTTTATCCATTTTAAATGTTCTAATTTGCGTTTGTACCAGTCTACCATCTAACCCAAAAACTGTTGTATGTAATGACTGATACATATTTGTTTTTGAATTACATATATAATCTTTAAATTTATTATTTACTGGATGATACTGAGAATGTATAATTCCTAAAGTTCTATAACAATTTTCAACCTCATCCACCATAATTTTTAATGCCAACAAATCATGAATGTCAGAAAGTCTATGTCCTTCATTTAATCTTTTATATATACCATATATATTTTTGGTTCTCACTTTTATTTCATTAGGAATATTCTTATCATTTAACAAACGTTCAATTGTTCCTAACATTTCTCCTAAACATTCAGCACCATCTTCTTCTATCTTTAATTTCTTTTCTTCAATTCTTTTATACATATCAGGTTTTAAATATTGAAGTGATAAATCTTCTAGTTCAGACTTAATTCTATATGCTCCTATATAATAAGCAAGTGGTACAAATATTTCCATTGTTTCTAAAGCATTTTCTTTTTGTTTAAATTCTGATTTAAATTGTAATGTTCGCATATTATGAAGTCTATCTGCGAGTTTAATAATAATTATCCTCACATCTTCAGTTATACCAGTAATAATTTTTCTAGTATTTGCGTAATTTTGATCTTGTTTTGAAGAAAAATTCATTTTAGCGAGTTTAGTAACCCCATCAACTAAATCAGCAATATTTTGATTAAAATCATGAGCAATGTCTTCCTTTGTAATTCTTGTATCTTCTAATGTGTCATGTAACAAGCCAGCACAAACAGTATCCCTATCTGCATGTAATTCAGATAATATATATGCTACATTTAAAGGATGACTAATATAAGGTTCCCCACTTTGCCTATATTGTCCCGCATGTAAATCACTTGCATAGTCATAAGCTCTTCTTACAATTTCGATTTCTTCAGGATTATACTCTTTCAATATTCTAACCAAATCATCTAATACAATATTTTTCATATAACACCACCCAATTACAAAAAAAGCATGACACACTTATGCTATTATCGTCATACTTCCAAGGAAAATAAAAGTCACAAAAGACATTATATTTATGCTATATAATGATTTCCAAGAAAATAAATAAATTTTTAATGTACATCCCCCTTGCGCCATCTTATTTCCCCTCTCAAGAAATATTTATAACTAAATTACTACACTATTAAATGTTTTGTCAACACATTCTTCACATTTTTTACAAATTTTACCATTTTTAGATATATTTTAACATACAAAAAAATTACTTTAATATAAACTAGTTTATAAAAAATTAATATATTATAAGACTTCAAGCTTGTCCATCATACAGAGGGTATAAAGGTATCCACCATGACCAGCATCGACAACCACCTGTAAATTATTCACATAACCACCTCTACATTAAAATATGAAATAGTAGGTATAAGGTTACAAAAAAAGATAGATATTTAGTATCCATCAAATAAATTAATCAAAATTCAAGCCAACTTCATAAGGAAATAAAATCGACAATTCTTTAGGCTCATTTATAAAGATTATTCTTTTAGCATAAGCTACCATAAAGCCAAATTCAAACATCGTTCCTTTACCTATTTTACCATCAGGATTACACACAATAATTGCATCTACTTTTTTAAATTTATTCATATGATCATATTTATGACTCCAAGCATCTCTTTCATTAATCAACTCTTGTCCTTCTAAAAGTATAAAATCAGTTCCAACCGTTTCAGGAACTATATTCATTGTCCATGGACTAAGTACTTGAATATTATGCTTTTTTAAACATTCAATTACAGCACCAATTTCTTGCATATGCTGTTGAAAACTACCACAAATTACAACTTTTCGAAATTCCTGATTGATTAAACCATCAAACATATTCCTTTTTCCGCTTATTTCAAAACTTCTATCTAAATAAAAGTTTTCTAAATCAGGCTGAACAATATTAAAGTAAAGACCAGAGCTAACAAAAACGTGAATAATTAATTGCATTTGTTCTTCCTTAGAAAATTCTTGAAAAACACCAGTTGCATATAACCTTACTCTATTATTATCAACAACACCAACTACATCTCTTAATTCATCCAAAAAATCATCAATTTTTTTTAATAATTCGTTATTAACTAAAGTTTCATTAAAAAAAACTTGTTTCTTTTTTAACAACCTAAATGTTTTCTGCTCTAATTGATATATGCTTATATCATTAGTATTAAAATGTACAAATATTTTATCCTTTTTCATAGACTTTTCACTCTTTTATTTTCTATCTAAATTTTTATAATTTAAGGCATTCAAATATTTATTGAGAAATACATCCTTGTTCTTTGAATTATACTGCGTAATAAATCGAGGGTGCTCAAGTGGAATAATAGTGCCAAATAAATGATATTTTTCATTGAGTTTTAATAAAAATTTATAATTTTCACCACTGCCAATACAATAACAAACACTTGTATCAATATTAAAATGAATTTGCTTACGTAACGATTCCAAAATAAATGAATAAAGCATATTTTCTAATTCCTTGTTCTCATAATAATTACAATTAACTTCATTACCCTTTGAATTAACCCTAACTATACCAAGAGGGCAAACAAAACTCATATAAAAATCATTATAAAATTTTGAACATCCTCCATATTCGCTCATTACTTCATATAAAAAATTTGAAGAAGATTTATTCACATAAAAATTATCAATGACAATACCGGTTTCCTTTTGAATATGGGCAGCGTCTTCAAATGGTATACCAGTAACTGCTGTACCACGACGAGCAGGAGAACTACCTAATATTAAACGACGTTTTTTATTATCATTATAAAATTTATGATAAAATAAAGTCGTTATTTTTTTTACTTCATTTTTAGAATCGCCATTAAATGGATTTATTATTTTATATCCTTTTGGTACATCCAACGACATTCTAGATAAAGATTGATCAAATTCCAATATTTTTTGGGCAACACTTTCTTTTTTAATCATTACGATACCTCCTTTACTCACTATTTAAATTACATATAACAAATTAATCACTATTATTAAACAAATTTAAATTTCCAAAAATATAATTATACATAATCTTTTACTTTGATATTGCAAATAAATAAATTTCTATATCAGTAAGCAACACTTGAATTTTTTTAAAACCATTAGATGTAAAATCAATTGACAATTTTTTCGCCATATCAATGCCTCTATAAATATCAACAAAGTCTGTCCCGGGAATTAATAAACTGGAAATAACACTCTTCTGCGTTGAATCCAAAAAACCATTAGCTATAGAAACAATAATACCTGCATCAGATTTTAGTACTCTATTTGCTTCAGAAATAGCCATTTTAACATCAAAAAACGAAGAATTATATGTTCTTAGCGAAACATATAAATCATAACTATCATCAGATAATGATGATAAATTTTCAGCTTTCGACAAAACACAATTAGCATTAGGTATTGACTGTTTGATTTTCTTTAATCCGTTTGGTGCAATATCTACAAAAGTAATATTTTGACAATTCAAAAATAATATTCTTGCTTCATTTCCACTCCCAACACCCACATCAACTATAATTTTATCATCTAACGGAGAATCAAATAATCCCTTTATTTAAAATTAACTTATTTTTCACAAATTTTCACCCGGAACTTAATTATTTTATGAACTAATGTTTCACCGTTTTTAAAAATTTCAATAGCCTCATTATCTTTTAGACTTTTAGCATATTTATTAATTAAGAACACACATTTTCTTTTAAACATTTTTTTATAAATTTTGGGAGAATAAATACAATTTGATTTTATTCTTTTATAAAACGATACACCATCAAATTTATGGTTAATTTTAGGACCAATTAAATATGAACCTTCGTTTTAGCAACTAAAATATTTTTATTATTAATATTTTGATTTTTCAAAAAATCACTATAAAATAAATATTTATTTTCTGCCATGTTTTAAAATCTTTCCTTCTTTAATATTCATTAAACTGTCTGCCTCTGATGAAAAAACATCTAAATTATGCATCAATTCTTCTTTTTCTTTAGTTTTATCACTAATCGCAATAAACCATTTTCCAATACTTGTATCCATAAATTTGTTAAGTTCATTAGCTGTCCTAATTTGTTTTGTTTTGTATAAAGGATCACAAACAATAAATTTATCATCATCATAACCAGAAACTAAAATAGCATGATATGCACTAGCAAGTTCACCCGCAAGTATTATTGTTTTACCATCTTTAAGTAGTTCCTTCAATAATTTAGTATCTATATCAATCCCATTTATAGCACGTGCCCCTTTCGAGACAGCCCTATCTAAATATACTTTGTATTCATCCATTGCACATTTAAAATCATTTTCACTAAGATTTTTTTTATCATTATTAAAAAGATTTATATCAGAATGATATATAGTTGTATCTAATCCATTTTTAGATAAATGAAAAGCTAAAGCCGAAAACGGAGTCCCAGCCATATATTTTGAACCGTATACTTTATATAATCTTCTCTCATCATACCAATTAGCCTTATCCATAATTTGATAATATTCTAAAACCATCATTAAACATGCAATCGCACATGTATCCCCTCTTTGTTTATATGGTTTAATATTTTTGTCCATATTTCTATTCCTTTCCTGTTTTAATTTTTCTAATGCCCTAATAATAATATCTCTAAATGCTTTCCTATCTGGATGCTCTAAAATAAAGTAAGCATGTCTTATTTTATAATCATCAGAAATTATATAATGTTTTATCTTTTTTAATATTTCTTTTTCAGAAATGTTAATATATTTTGAAAATTCTTTTTTTAATCGACTCTGAAAAACTATCTCATCATTCGCATGATACTTACTTTTTAAATATTCTTTGAATTTCCATATATTTTTATCCTTTGTTTTTAGCCTATAAACTCAAAACACCATTTTATTTTCTATTAAAATCTCTTATTTTTTGTTTTGCATAACTAGTATGTGCTTTTTCCATCCAATCATCTCTAGGACCATAAGATAAATCATCAGTAACAATTCTTATTCTATCCTTATTTTGCAAAATATAATCGATTGGAACATATTCATCATTGACAAAAACACCGACCATTGTGTTTCCAATATCAGTATTAAGTTTATAAGCAAAATCTATTGGTGTTGCACCTTTTGGTAATTCTATAATATCACCTTTAGGAGTATATACATAAACTTTATCAGAAAATAGTTCATTTTTAACTTGATTGACAAATTGTTGATTATCACCAAACATTGAATTAATTTCCATTAATGATTGAAAAAACTGGAATTTTTCTTTTAAATCTTGCTGCATTATATCTCTTGCTTTACCTTTTTCAGCATCCCAATATGCAGTTAATCCAAAAGAAGCTATCTTATCCATTTTGAATGTTCTAATTTGTGTTTGTACTAATCTACCATCTAGTCCAAAAACGGTTGTATGCAGTGACTGATACATATTCGTTTTTGGATTACATATATAATCTTTAAACTTATTATTTACTGGATGATATTCCGAATGTATTATTCCTAAAGTCCTATAACAATTTTCAACTTAATCAACCATAATTTTTAATGCAAGTAAATCATGAATATCAGAAAGTCTATGTCCTTCATTTAATCTTTTATATATACCATATATATTTTTTGTCCTTATTTTTATCTCATTATGAATATTCTTATCATTTAACAAGTGTTGAATCGTAGCCAACATTTCTTTTAAACATTCATCACTATCTTCTTCTATCTTTAATTTTTTTCTTCAATCCTTTTATACATATCTGGTTTCAAATATTGTAATGACAAGTCCTCAAGTTCAGACTTGATTCTATATGCCCCTATATAATAAGCAAGTGGTACAAATATTTCCATTGTCTCTAAAGCATTTTCTTTTTGTTTAAATTCCGACTTAAATTGCAATGTCCTCATATTATGAAGTCTATCAGCTAATTTAATAATAATTATTCTCACATCTTCAGTTATACCAGTGATAATTTTCCTAGTATTTGCATAATTCTGATCTTGTTTTGAAGAAAAATTCATTTTAGCAAGTTTAGTAACCCCATCAACTAAATTAGCAATATTCTGATTAAAATCATGAGCAATATCCTCTTTTGTAATTTTTGTATCTTCTAATGTATCATGTAATAAGCCGGCACAAACAGTATCCCTATCTGCATGTAATTCAGATAATATATATGCTACATTTAAAGGATGACTAATATAAGGCTCCCCACTTTGCCTATACTGTCCCTGATGTAAATCACTTGCGTAGTCATAAGCTCTTTTTACAATTTCGATTTCTTCAGGATTATACTCTTTCAATATTTTAATCAAATCATCTAATACAGTATTTTTCATATAACACCCCAACAGATTATAAAAAAAGTATGACACACTTATGCTATCAGTGTCACACTTTCAAAGAAAACAAAAGACACAAAAGGAATTATATTTATGTTATATAATAATTTACAAGATAATATTTTTTTTAATATACCTCTCTTTTGTATCATATTATTTTCCTCTCACAAAATATTTATAAATAAATTACTACATTATTAAATACCTTGTCAACACATTTTGAACATTTTTTTACAAATTTCTTCATCTTTTTACCATTTTAGCATATAAAAAATTACTTTTGCATTAAAGTAAACATATTGCTTAGCAAATAAACAATATTATAAGACTTCAAGCTTGTCCATCATGCAGAGGGTATAAAGGTATCCACCATGACCGGCATCGATAGCAACCTGTAAATTATTCATAAAAAGATATTATTTCTAATACCATTTTTTATTTAAACCAAACTTATTTTTATTACTAACCATAACTACATCTATCTGCATAGGACACAAATGATTAAGTGGATGTAATAGTTTTGGCGCACACTTTGAAATCTTGACTACTCCACCAGTTACTAAAATATAACCATCATTTAATCTTCTTATTCCCCTAACATTTTTAGGAAAAAACTTCTTTTTAGGACTAATTACACCTCTTCTAAAATTTCCTAATCCAAAAGGCACACATCCATCATGAGTATGACCACACATAATTAAATCATAATCTTTTAATAAATTAGTGCTTTTCTCATCATCACTAAACTCTGGGGAATGAATCAAAGCCAAAGTAAGTAAACTCTTATTAATATTTTTGTAAAGTATATCATGCTTTTTTAAATCATCATAAAAAGCTCTAAAATTATAATTTTTACCAAAATAATATTCTTTAGTTTCAGTATAACCCATAAGCCATATGTTATCATCAACATATATATCATTATCAAGAAGTGTAACTCCATTTATTTTTCGAACCACATTACTAATATTTTCTATATGACAACTATGATTTTTCCTATGAATATAATCATGATTGCCTAAGATAACAAATGTTTTAGAAATTTTACCAGAAGTTTCAAGTAAATTTTTTAATTTTAATAATGACTTAGAATTATGAATTTCTTGAACAAGGTCTATTAAATCTCCTACAAAAAACACATAATCAGCTTTTTCATCTAAAATTCTATCTTTAAGTAAATCAATTTTTCTCAAACTTACGTTATCACTAATATGAACATCGCCAATAACTAATAATTTTAAATCTTTTCTAACTTTTTCATTATATAAATTTATATATCTAACTTGTAAATAACTATCGAAAAATAATCTCATATCTCCCCCTTAAAGTTTATTCACATCAACAATTTTATTTTCCAAATTTTTATCAACCAAAGTCTCATGAATTTTTTCTTCAGGACTATCCAAAAATACCTCTTCTATTCTATCAACCCTACATTTTTCAGCTTTAATAATTGCCTCCAATTTAGAAGCCGCATCATTGATTTCATCATTAACAATAACATAATTATACTTAGATAACTCATTTATTTCTTTATATGCTGTTTCAAACCTTTCCATTACTTTCTCTTTAGATTCTGTATTACGCTCAGTAAGTCTTCTTTTAAGTTCCCGCATACTTGGAGGTAGTAAAAAAATAAACAAAGCATGAGGTATTTTTTTCTTAATTTGCAAAGCCCCTTGAATTTCAATAACTAAAATAACATCTTCACCATTATCCAAATGTTTTTGGACACTTTCTCTAGGTGTACCATAATAATTACCAGCAAATTTAGCCCATTCAAG
Source organism: uncultured Bacilli bacterium (assembly GCA_944358675.1). GTDB lineage: Bacteria > Bacillota_I > Bacilli_A > RF39 > UBA660 > Coprosoma. The sequence continues at coordinate 57,160 of CALVRN010000005.1, forward strand.
CATCTTTTCATTTTTAATATTTTTTTCAAACTCTTCTTCACTCACAAAATAATATGCTTTACCATCTTCTTCGCCTTTACGTGGCTTTCTGCTTGTCATTGAAATAGATTCCCATATATTAGAATTATTTTTTTTAACCTCATCACAAACTGTATTTTTACCACTACCACTAGGTCCAGATAAAACAATTAATAAACCTTGTTTTTTAGTTTTTATCATTAAATTTCCTCCTTTTACAGAAAAGAACTGACTAATCAGTTCAATTATTTAATAAATCTTTTAACTTTTCTGGATGTTCTATCAAATTTTTAACTTCCGGCACCAAAATTGGCATAATTCTTTTTAATTCATCACCACTTATTGTATCCATATATTCATCTTTGCCATCATAAATACTTTTAACAACCTGATATTCATCTATAAAATCATCTTCACTTTGATTTACTCTAATCATATAGCTGTATTTAATTCCATCTATAACCTTTTCTGCCATAACAAACCATTTATCATTATCATCAAATTCAACTACTGTATATAATCCATTATCCATAATATTCCCCTTTTCTATTTCATCATACCACTAGTGGTAACTTCTTTAATAACATCATCTAATGGAGCAAACCCAGAAGGATCAGAAATACTATTACCAAACAATAAAGCATTATTTGGATCTTTCGCAAGCTCTGCCATAAATTCAGGATTTGCGAGTTGTTCAGGTGTTAATCCCATATAACTGTGCGTAGCTGTATTAAATACATCAACAGGATTATTATTAAACCATTGATTAGAAATAACACCATTAGCATTATTAGCTGCATCATAAGCATTAGTAAACACTGTGTGTCCTTCACCAATACTTGAAAAATCTAAAGCAGAAGCAGAATTTGCAGTAGTATTAACCATATCACCTACCGTGTTAGACACTTGATTAGACATACTATTAACTAACCCAGCATTCTCCGCCATATTATTTAAGCCACCAGTAATTGCTGTACCAATAGCAAAAATTCCAATACCAACTACAGCAATACCTCCTGCAACAACTAAAGCTTTTTGCCAAGTTTTTAAATCTTTAAACTTTTCAAACAAACCAGATAAAAATCTTCGGCGCTTAACTTTTTTCCTTGTACTAGATTTTATTGGTTCAGCACCATGACTTAAATCTTCACCCTTTTCAAGATCTGGCATATCAGGAATAATATCTAATCCAGAATCATCTTTTTCAAAATCTTCAGATACTTTTTCATCATCTTCATTTTTATCTGATAAATCTTTATTTTTTGGAAAATGAGCTCCTTTTTTCTTTTCATCACTTATAGAATTATTGTGATACTCTACAGCATCCACATCTCCAATTATTTTCAATTGCCCATCTTTTGACAGTTCAACATTAATATCCATACCATCCAAAGGAGTAACTCCATAGCCAATACAATTCCATAAGTTTATCTCTTTAATATGACTACCTTTTAACAACTGAGAATCTAGCTTATCAAAATTTTTTCTTAACCATTCACTAGTAAAATTACCAACAACATGTAATGCACCATCTTTTTTAAATACAGCATATTCCATATCTAAATCATTAGGTTTAAAATATCCACCCATATAAGGCATAAACTCTTCACTAATATCTTCTTCTTTAACAAGATTACTTGTTTTATCACCTATATCACTCTTAAAGTGTTTACCAACATATGGTTTTATACTATCTTTAGCGCGTTTATCAATTTTTAAATCTAAAAGTTCTTGTCTTTTCTTTTGATAAAATTCATCATAACTATCATCACCAAAAGCAATAACAGTACCTCTATTATATTTAATAGGCTGTTTATTATAATAAGCATATTCCAGTTCTAACAATGATTTTTGTTGAAAATATGCTCTTTCATAATTAACATCATTAGAAGTAAGCATAATATCATCAATTTCACCATTATCATTATAACTATAAATAATAGGTTCATCGTTATTGTATCTTTTTTCCAAATCAGCTATTTTTTCTAATATCGATATCTCACCAGTTAATTTTGTAATATCTTTTTTCAACCCTTCAATTTTTTTCTCAAGATTTAAATTACTTTTTTCATAATAAAATCTTGATTCTAACTTTTTAAGTTCTTCATTCATTTCTAAAAGTTCACTTTTTTTACTATCTAATAGCATAATAACTCCTCCAGACTTTATGCATATTATAGAAAACAAAAACAAATATGTCAAATTAACACTTTACACTATATATAAATTATATCATATTTTTATACAAATAAAAGGTAAATAAAGTTAAACCCTCTCACTATTTTACATGTACACCAAGTAATCCCACAAGTTCTACACACTGAAATTGATTCACAATCATACCTTTAACACTCATCGTATCAAACATTACATCCGTTATTTCAGAAGAAGAAAAATCAATATTTTTAAATGAAGAATTTAATATTTCTGCTTTAGTAAAATTAACATTATCCATATCCATATTTATTGCTTTAACACCTATAAATGAACTCTCAGTAAAATCACACTCATTTACTTTAACATCATTTATTTTAGAACCAGAAAAATTAATATATCTAGCAATTACATCATCAAATTTAACGTTCCTTATAAAACAATCCAAAAAATTAACCCCTATTAACTTACAATTTTTAAAAACAGTATTTTTAATTAACTTTTCATCAAATTTTTTATTGGATAAATCACAATTTTCAAAAACAACATCTACAAAATCTACACCATCAAATTCAATATTATCGAAATTAACATTTTTAAAAAAACAATTTTCAAATGTTACATTTTTAATCTTAATCATTTTCTGATTACCATTAAAAAATTTATTACAAATAGTTTCATCTTCTAAATCATCCTCAAAAACCCCATCATAAACAAGCTTACTTACCATAATATCCTCCAAATATATTAAAAGCCCAAAATGGGCATACTACAAAAATGGCGTCCCTGGGCAGATTCGAACTGCCGACCTACCGCTTAGGAGGCGGTTGCTCTATCCTACTGAGCTACAGAGACATCAAAACAATTATAACAAAAAAAGAGCTATTCATAAAGCCCCTTATTAAAGTTTAATAAAACTAATTGCAAATAATAAGAATAAATTATAAGCGTATTTAAGTCTAAATCTAAATTTAATTGCAAACTCATTAGTCGCAACACATTTATCCACCATACTAACTATCCAACTTTCCGCATATTTTGGAACAGATAAGTTAATAGGAAACATGTGTGATCTAATCATATCTTCTTCCTTTTTAGTTAATTCAAATTGCGTTCTAGCCATTTCAACCGCTTGTTTTGGATGTGTAAACACAGACTTCATACGTTCTTTTTGAGTTCTATTTTCTGGACTCAAAAAGAAATCATGAAGTAATCCACCTACTGCAGTTTGTTCATAGTCTAAATGTAAAATCTTCGCAATTTTATAAGAATAATAAGATACTTTTAAAGAATGATCAAATCTACTTATTCCATGGTGTTCTATCTTTTTGATTTTCATAAATTCTTCATTATCTAAAATATTATTAACTATACTCATGTATTGTAAGTCTTTTTTATGACTACTCATTATAAATTCACCTCAAAGTTACTTAAACAGTATATCACATTTATAAATAAATTACAAATTGATACCTATTCAGCATTTTCCTCTGTATTTCCTTCTATTTTAAGCTCTTCAGATGGCGGAGTAATTTGAATATATGTATTTCCATCATTAACTTTTATCTCTTCTCCATCCATATTTTTGTAAACAGTCTGACTACTTCTACTAGCTTTAGACCAAGTTATTGGAATAGCGTATCCATCAGTTATAAAATATCCTTCACCTGAACCAATATCATCTAACTCTAATCTACCATATGAATCATAAGTATGAGTGGCAATTGGTGTAATAATAATATTTTTAACAGTATACTGATCATGAGTTACTGCATCTTCATGCGAAGTACCAGACATAAAACGTTTATAAACCTTATTCTCACTATCATATTCATAGCTTGTATTAGTATAATATGAATATTTCATAAATACTGTATCGGCTTTTATGGCATCTTCTCTCTTACTTAAATCAATTTCATCAACACTATAGTTTAAAAGTAAATCTTTATTAGTATCTCTATCATAGCCTTTTTCTTTCGCATACTCTTTAATATTTTTCATACTAGTAAATACGGTATGCTCAGTTGCTTTATTTAGTGATTTATCTCTCCAAAAAACACTAGAAACAGTTAAACCATTAATATTATCAACCCCAAGTGAACTAATATCTGATTTAGCTTTCTCACTCCAACCATAATGTACATAAATTGCATCGTTTTCTAATGCATAATCCAAATAATATGGTCTAGCACTTCGAACTGATCCAATTTTTTCAGTATTTTGATCTTTAAACAAAGCCATTAATCTAGTAATTCCACCTTCAGCTAAAATTTCATAAGTTAAATAAGCATCTTGCAAGCCAGCGTGAGGCCATGCCACATGATTATTATTAATCATGACCGCGATAGGTCTAGATTTAGAATCTTCATCAACAATTTTTAACTTCTTTTCGGGCTCTACCTTTTCCGCATACTTTTGAACTTCTTCAGGATGAGTATAGAAATAATACACTCCAAAACCTACTAATATCAAAAGTATAAACACAATAGCAAATACTTTCTTTTTATTTTTTTTCTTTCTTCTTGCCATAACACATCTCCTCTACTTTGTAATACTATTATATCAAATAGTATAAGTAACAGTTATATTGAATAATTCCCTACTGTAAATATATGTCTATTAAAGTAAAATAATTATCCAGTTACTATCCAAGCATTAGGAATTGCCCTAGTAGTTTTTTTACCACTACCATTTACTGGTTTATTTGTAAGTTCTCCATTAATAACCAAACCACATGAAGTACCACCATCTAAATTAGCCGCATTATAAGCTCCATATCTCATCATAATTTCTGTAAGTTCTACCATACCTACGCCATCAATACCGTGCAAGTAATCTCTACCATCCATAACTAAAAATAACACAATACCATCTTGTCTTTGACCAATTGCACTTCTAGGTGCTGTACCCCAACCACCATTACCTTTAATAAATGATGGTTCACCATTGACAACTAAAAATGGCCCAAACTCAACCGCATCACGAACACCTTTAGCAAGTGCCTCTTCAGCAGTCATTTTACCCATAATAAATTTATTATCTTGAGTAAAGCCCATTATTCCACCGCCAACACCAGACCTAGGTAAATTACTAACTAATTTTCCATCTTTTATAACAGCTCCATGAGGTTTACCACCATTACCCATATATCCAGGATCATAAAAACCACTTGCATTCATAGCTACAACTGCATTATTATCTTTAGCAATTTTTGTAAGCATCTCACCATTACTATTCATATTACTAGCTGTAGCCACTTTTACTTTAGAAGCATCATATATAGCCACTAAATAACCTCTCATACCATCTTCATTTATATTTATTAATTTATATGTAGCCCCATCTTCATGAGTCAAAATTTCTTTCTCATACTTATTTTTATACATCACCTTAGAATTACTATAATCGACAAAACTAATTGCATCTAAATTAGTCTCTTCATCAGATTCTTTTACATAATTATTTTGCATTACCTGATTTATAGTTTCCTCATCATAAAACCAAGTAGCCAAATACTTATGACTCATAGTTGTCATTGCAGTTGTAATTAGCCAGTTTCTAAAATTAGGATATGGTCCATAAAGTAAAAAAGCAAGTCCAGAACCACAAATAAGTCCGATACAAATTAAAATAACTACAATCTTTTGCCATAATTTCATTTTATTAGACTTTTTATTTTTCTTATCATCTTGTTTTCCTGGTTTTTCTTCTTTTTTTTCTTCTAATGATGCCTCTTTAACATCATCAACATATTCTTCAGTTTCCTCTTCAAACTTACTCAATAATCTATCAATATCGATATCTTTTTTATCAGGAAAAACATTTTCTAAAGATGGGTCTTTAACAAATTCTTCATCTGTAGAAGTTTCTTCTACTTTATTATTCATTTTTACATCTTCTTCATCTTCAAAAAGCAATTCAACATCATTATTTTTCATCTACACTTACCTCTTCTTTTCCAAAACATTCTCCATCTTTATCATAATCAATATAATCTTTATAAACCACATATTCAGCTTTATTTACTTTAGCAAAAGTTCCCCCATTTTCACTATTATATTTATCATAATCATCAATCATTTGATTATATAAATTAACATCACTTATATAATAGTTCATAGCAGCCTCATAATTAGCTTTAAATGTTGTACATTTTGTACTAGCGCTTACATCACCATACTCAATATCACAGTTTTTCTTTAAATTCTTCGCACTATCTTCAACTTTTTGAATACTTTCCTCATAAGTCTTCATAAATGTATTCCAAGCTTCCGCATTATCTCTTAATGTCTCTAAATATAAATTTTCTTTATATTCATAAAATTGATTTCTCAAATTAGAAAAATCATCCAAAGCCTTATTAAATGAAGGATAAGCTTCTTTTATTTCATTCATTTTTACTAATGTCTCGGCCCGATCTTCTTTAAACCCCGAAAACCATATCCAAGCTCCAATAAATATAATCGCAATAATTATAACAACAATTCCAATTATCTTTAATGACTTCTTCATAAAAGCGCACCCTCTTATCTTATACAACTATATCAAAATATAAAAAAAATGTAAAGTTTTGTCGAATAAATTTTTACCTTACATTTTTCTTTTTTATAAACATTACCTTATATTATAACGTTTAAAGTAATTTCAAAGTAATTAATTTTTTTATAGTTAAATTTTTGTTACTATTCACATCTTAAGGAAAATATATTGTAAACATCAATTTTAAAAGTACTGAATTATTAATTTTCAGTACTTTGCATCTTTTGAATATCTTGAATAGTTAGACCAGTTGCTTTTGATATATCTTCTATACTCATTTTCATATTGAGTAGATTTTTGGCTATTTCTAGTTTATTTTCTTTAATTCCAATACTTTTGCCCTCTTCAATTCCTTCCTTTTTAGCTCCTTCAAGTTCATTATGTTTAACTAAAGCATCCATCTTTTCTTTCTGCCACTC
>CALVRN010000006.1 GCA_944358675.1 uncultured Bacilli bacterium
ACATAATATTAAATAAAAAAGACGTGGCACGTTTTGTTGAAACTATGTTTCAATGAAAGTGGCGATAGTCTTTTTTTGCAATATAAAAACAACACATTACCTTAATTGATAAATGTGTTGTTTTGGGTTTCCAAAGGGAAAACCCTTTGGCACACATCGATATTGGCGAAGCCAATATCGTAGTGTGTTACTTATTTGTCGAAAATAAGTCCTTCTAATTATAAAGAAGGTTATTTTAATACTAGTTGCTTATGTGTACCTCTGACGAACATTTCTTCAGAAGTGTGGACATAATCTTCTGATGAGATTTCTAAAAGTTCTTGCAATTCTTCTAAAGACAAATTATTTAGTACTTCTAATGCTAGATCATAACCAGGACCTGACCAACGACGTCCAATGCTTCGTGGATCATCCTTATCTCTAGGGGTTCTTGATTTTTTATCTTTCATAAAATCATCCATATCTGCATATTCTTCATGACCATGTCCAGCAGTAATATCATCTGGTTTGGTATAAGGATACCTATCAACACGTCCATTTTGTTGAACATCAGTTTTAGCAACAACATTACCTTCGTCATCTGCACTAAACCATCCCCATTTACCCATTATCTCACCTCCTTTAAATCTATATAATCAACGATTTTGTTTGATTTATCGTTAATTATTTCAATTCTGTAAAAATCTGGAAGGAAACCTTTATAAACTTTCATTGCTAATTCTAAAACTTCATGAGTAGATAATTTTTTTTCATCTAAAGCATAATAATCGTCCCAATCCATAAGACCATCAAAATCATTATATAACTGTTCGGGTTTTGGTGTTGCCATACTACTGGTTTCGGTGGTTCCGTCGTTGTAATAGTACTTAAATTTATAAATACAATTATCGTAATTGTCTTCAATTCTAACATCTATTGCTTCACCACTATTTGGGTCATATAACAAATGGCCTTTTTTACCATCAACTAAGCACTCACTTTTATCGACATAGCCCAATATTTCACTAGTATCATTATCAATAATATCTATACGATAAATATCATTAAAATTTTTTTCGTATTCGTTTATTGCAAGTTCTAAAAATTTATAAAAGTCTTGTTTTTCATTTAAGGTTGTCTTAAACGCATTATTTTTAGTTAATTCTTGAATTTCATTATCAAAGTCTTCAATGTTTTTGTAAACATTATCACTTAATTTTGTACTACCATCTTTAAAATAATATTTAAACCTATACATATAATCATCTCCTTTAATTTGATTATATATTGATTTTTTATTAAAGTAAACTACCTATTTTTCTTTTAATTAATTTTTTTTCTTGACAATTATTAATAGTTATTTCATTTTCTTTTAATAAATCTTCAAGCTGTATATTTCCTAATAAAACTTCATTGATTTTTAAAATTATATTATCCTTATCGTTATTAGTTCCATATAAATATTTATTAAATAGTTTTTCCGCCTCTAAAATAGAAATAATACACATGGATAATTTAGTCTTCTGATAGAGTGATAAATTTGTATTTTTATAGCTATTTATTGCTTTAAATAATCTTATCAATCTTAATTTCTCATTAGTTTTTAAAGTTTCATAATTATTATCTACGTATAAAGCAGTTAATTTATCAAAAAATATAGGTAACACTTCACTGTGAATATAATTATTTACTCCATTATTAAATTCTAGTTGGGAATGTACAATTTCATGAGCATATATTCCTGGTGTTAATATAGATAATTTATTAGTAATTACAAATTCAGTAAATATAAGTTTTTCTATTTCTCCGTTAACTCCTAAAAACATAGGGTTACAATAACCACCTTCAAATCCTAATGTATCATCAGATAGTATTGGAATATTAAATGGGTCAAGAGTAGTCAAATAATTATTAATTAAATCTATAAATGAATTAAAATCCATTTCTTTGAATTTACTAATTATTTCAAGTTTTTGTAATAAATCATAAGGTATAAAAGGTATTGATGTTAAATCAAAAGAATTATTCAAAAACGGGAGTTTTCCTTTGTATATTAGCTCGTTAAAATCATCATCAGATAACTGTGATAGTCTAGGTTGTTTTAAATCTTGTAACATATCAGCAATATCTAACAAATCTGAAGTTAAAGATATTGGTTGAACTTCATAATATGATTTACTTTTAAAACACTTTTTCATAGCACTATTCTCCCATTTATTAAAATTTTGCTTTATATACTATCACTATAAGTTATTTTTTTCAATAGTTTTTTTTGATTTGTACCAAAATAATTATATTTTATGAAAGTATTACAGCTTTACTTTGTAAAATTGATTACGCACCTTATCAACTTGTAACAATCTTTTTCTTACATCTTCATTATCAATATAACTATCATAAAACAACTCATCAGGTTTCATATTAAAAGCACGAGCAATTAATAAAGCATTTTTATATGATAATCGTCTTTTATTATTTATAATCTGCCATACAAAAGGTTTAGAACACCCTAAAGCATTTGCTATATATTCATAGGTGTATTTCTTTTCTTTCATAATAGATTTTAATAATTGAAAATTAACATTCAATCAGTTTTCCTCCTTTCTAAAAAAGGTAGTTATTAGTCATATATGACGTCGACGTTATACAAATAAAAAAGTACAATTTAATTAGTCGTATATGACTTGTAAATAACGCACAAAATAACATGAAAGGTAGGTAATACTTCCATGAATAAAATTACAAATCAAGATAGAGTATATGTAGCTCGTAATCTTGTACATTACAGAAAAATCAAAGGATGGACACAAGAACAACTAGCTTTTGAAGCTCATACGACAAATAAATGTATTAGCGATTTAGAACTTGCTAAAAGAAACGTAAAATTAGATACAATTTCTAAAGTCGCTAAAGCATTAGATGTACAACTATCAGACTTAACAAAAATAAACTAATTACTACCTAATTACATTATATCAGATTTATTAAAAGTAGTAATTTTTTTATTGCAAAATGTATAAAAATTATATCTATCTAATTAGTCATATATGACGTCGACGCAACGCAAATTAAAAAGTACAATTTAACTAGTCATATAAGACTAAAATAACGCACGAAACAATGTGAAAGGTAGGTATTTTTATATGGCAAAATTAACAAACCAAGACAGAATATATATAGCTCGTAACATTTTGCATTATAGGAAAAGTAAAGGGTGGACGCAAGAACAATTAGCCTTTGAATCTAACTCAACAAATAAATGTATTAGTGATCTAGAACTTGCTAAAAGAAATGCGACAATAGATACAGTATCCAAAGTAGCTAAAGCCCTTGGTCAAAACTTATCAACAATATCAAAGCCAGTAAAATAATTCTACTGGCTTAAATCTTATAAACTAAAATCATCTTTATCATATTCCATATTCATTTGATTATAATAACTAATATCTGCATAATCAAACAATTCTTTTTCACTATCAGTATCTTTAGCAATATCATAAATATCATTACTATCAAAGTCTTTATTGTCATAATAATCTTTTATTTCTTCATTTGTGGCTTTTTGAACTTCTTTATTACCGATTATGAGTAAATGTCTAAAAAACTGCTTTATAGCCTTAAAAATGGCTTTTAAATAAGAGATAAGTTTTTTATTTTCTTGGTTCAATTTTTCATTTCTATTATGCAAATATTTAATTTCTTTTTTAATATTATCATTTTCTTTTTGAAGATATTGATAACTTTGGGTATATGTATCAACTTCATTATATACTTTCTTTAAAGCAGGTTGAATTTCCATAATTTTTTTACTTTCAGAAATAACCTTATTCATACTGTCGAATGTATCTTTTTTAATTTTAACATATTCTTTATCAAATAAGGTTTCTTTATTAGTTTTCATTTTATTATCTAAATCGCCAATAGCAGTTTCTAATCGTTCATTCCTAATATCTAATTTTTGACTTAATTTTCTAGTAATTTTTTTATATTCTTTAATGTTAATGTGCTTGTTATCACTATTTTTAATACCCCTTTCTAAATCAAAACCTTTATCAGTTAGTCTTTTATGGTATTTGTCTTGTAGTTCGCTTAAATGTATCTTATCTTTAATATAAGCCTTTTTTGAAATGGTATATTTTTCACGTTTTGCTCTTTTGTCATATTTTCTAATCAAAGGTACTACCACACAATGAATATGTGGTGTTTTTTCATCCATGTGAACAACAGAGTGTAGTACTTGCTCTTTAGTATAACCTAAATCTTAATATACAAACTCCATACAAGTATCAGCCCATTTTTTAATATCATCTTTGCTCATTCCTTTAAAAAAATCGTTAGTTGCTGTGAATAATAGTTCATCAGCTACTACATTTTTAGAACGATCAAGCATTTGTTTAAAAGTTCGTTTCCTATCGGCTCTTTCATGTTTCATTCTTTCATCATGTTCCTTTTTATATTCTTTAGTAAGTTCATAAAACTCTTTAACATATTTTTCATTTAAAGGTACTAGCTGAATATTATTTTTAGATAATTCTAATTTTATATCAGGGTTACTATTATATGCTTTTTTCTCACGCTTATTGTGTGAACCAATTTGAGCTAAATCAGATAGGGTATATATTGGTTCACTTCTAAAGATTGCATAATTTAAACTCATTTATCTACCTCTCTTTCTATTTTTTAAACAAAAAAACACCGTATAGGTGCAAATGTATAGTTATATATCTTTTTCGGTTAAAACTCCATTTTTTTCGGACAACAATTTTATTACATCTTCCGTGTTAATCTTCTTTTTTAAATATTTTTCATATAATTTCAATAAAACATTAGTTTCTATTATTAATGCATTATTTCGTTTAGCCAAATCTATCTGATTTTGATGAACTTCATTTCTTTCTGAAATTTTCTTATTTCTTTGGTGATTTATAATCAATAAACCTTTTATATTTTCGGTAATATTCATTTCATTAATTTTATCAAAGTAATTTTGCACATGTACATCCAACTGTGAAACATTTTTATTTGAAATAGCTTGAGAAATTCCTTTTATTTCTCCAACAAATGTAATGTTATCTTTCTTAATAAGAAAATCTTCTTTTTTCTCATCCACAAATTTTGAAGAATCATTGTCCAATAAGTCATCTAATATTTTCATTACCACTTTAGCTAGTTCATCACCAGTTTCATACAAAACCTTTTTATATTCATTATTTTGTTCTAATTCAATATCTAACTCCGAAATTTCATCATTTATTTTTTTTATTTCATTAATTTTTTCAAGTTTTGCTTTCTTTAGTTCATCATCGTTATAAAAGCTCAATTCAGATACCCAATCAGGAATTATCCTATTTTGTTTTTTATTTGGAAATATATAAGATAGGAAACTATTTATATGTTGTGGACTTTCAAAAATATTTAATGTTGTTAAAATAATATTATTTAATTTAATAGTAGTAATTTTATTACTAGCATTGGACTCTGTTAAGATAGAAAAATCGGCAAACTCTGTTTTTTCAAAATTAAAGTCAGATTTAAACCCTAAATTGTTAATAATAGTGGTATTTTTGCTATATGAAATTTCAATGCAGTAAAACTCAAACAAATTTTTTTCAATAATTTCAAGCCATGTTGGAATTATGTCTTTCATTTTAGTGTTTCCACTATAAGTTCCATTAATTTTTTTTTCATAACTATATGTACAATTTTGGGGTAAAACAATTACAATATCAGATTTTTTTGCGTTGCTTAGTTCAATGGACAATGTCTTTAAATCTGAAATATTATTTAAATTACCAAATTTATTTCCTTTCCACATTTTTTCATTAGACAAATCAATAATGTTAGTATCATAATTGTCAAATGATTCAAATTCCTTTAGCTCTGATATTTTATACTTTTCTTTAAATTTCAAGAGGTCGTTGGCATTATATGTTATTATTTGTTGCATTATATATCACTTCCTAAATATTTAATCTATTTTTAAATAAAACATCATCTATTATAACAAAGAAGACTATATTTTAAAAGGTATGAAACACAGCTCATACCTTTTAAAATATTTAATAATCTAATTCAACTACATTATTTATTTTTTCTAAATTATTAATTAGTGAGCTTTTAAAATAAGCAAATTTATTGATAATAGGTTTATTATTCTCATCTAAACCTTTGTTATCATTCCATTTATCAGCAATATAACCACAAACTTTAGCTAAATCATAATAGTCATATTCTTTTTGCATATCATAGAGCAAATCATAATATGCAGGTACATTAATATCGTTTCCTTCTATAAAATTTCTATTAATTAATTCTCTAATTAAAGGGAAATTTTGTTTATCTTTTTTATCTTTGTTATTAGTATTTATTTGTATATGATTTTCCGTATGCGGATTAACCGTATGCAGAAAATCTATATACGGTGGTTTTTCATAAATAGTATAATCATATTCAAATTGTCCATTACTTTTTTGATGTCTAGTTCTTATTAGGTAATGATTTTGCTCTAATTCTTTTAAAGCAGACCTTATGGCACTAATATTTTCCTTACTAATCGCTACTAAACCATTCATGGAATAATCCCAGTCGTCTGGTAAACTTAACATAAATGAAAGTAGACCTTTAGCTTTATAAGTTAAATTTTTATCTTTTAAATGATAATTAGACATTACTGTATAATTATCGTTCTTATTTATTCTGAATACTGACATTTTATTACCTCCCTTATTTTCCCCTTAAAAATTTTGAAAATAAGGTAAATCATTAGCATTTTGTAGCATTCAAGTACATTTAATTTCTTGAAAAACAAAGGGAAATAAAGCATATATAAAATGGTACGTTATCCTGTTTTCCCGACCATTTAGTTTATAATCCCTTGCTATAAAGTAAGGGTTTTATTTTACTCTTTTATAATAAAATAAATCCCCAGTTTTTAATTAGGGATTAATTTTATTTTCGCTCAATATCTACGACATCAGTTATAGGAATAAGTTCATTATCTATCGTAATTAAATGAGTTGCATTTCTACCCACTATTCTTTTAGTAACCGTACCGCTTTTTAGAGTGATTTTTACATCAGCTTTATAAATATAACTGTTGGAACTAAAGATTTCATTAATTTTTTGATTAACATTCTTTCCTTTTAATTTAGGAGCATTATCAACATTTCTATCTTCATTTTTTTCAGTTGTTCCATGGGAATAATATACATCCTCGTTATTCCCAGCCTTTCCATTAACTTTATTCGCAAATACTCCTGGTAATTTTTTTTCCATACTATCACCTCTAAATAATCATATGAATTAAAATCTATAACTTGCTAAAAATGTCATTAATTTTTTTAGTTATAAAATTCCCTACAATAAATAAACCAATCCCAATTAATAATTCTGATAAAGAAAAATTGGTACTAAATACATCTTTTAACATAATTACTAAAGATGCTATCATAAATCCTAAAACTCCAGTATAAGCTAAAACTTTATAATATTTAAATAAATAAGTTATCATTTTAGAAATTATAATAGTACTAATAATAAAACCACTTAAAAATAGTACAAACACACTTATATCTATACTAAAATTACTCATACCTTCAAAAATATTTAATAAAGTTTCATACCAACCTAAAGCCATAAAAATAGCTGTTCCACTAATTCCTGGAATAATTGTTGTAGCCGATTCTATAACCCCAATAAGAAAATATACAAAATTATTAATTACATTACTACCATTATCACTTTGAATATTAATTAAATAGTAAAGAATAGTAAAACAAATAACAAAAGTAAAAACAATTTTAAAGTTCAGCTTATTTTTTTTAATTTCTTGTGTAATTTCTGGTATTCCACCAATAATTAAGCCGACAAATAGTAACATAGTTGGTAAATAATATACATCTAGACACCACTTTACACCCTTACATAAAAGGCCAATTCCAAAAGCCGCTCCAACTAATAAGCAAAACAAAAACTTTAAATCATTAAAACTTATTTTTAAAGGCTTTGCTATTATGCTGACAAGTCTTTCATAAACCCCAAAAGAAATCGCTATAATAGCACCACTAACGCCAGGAATAATTTTTGCTATTCCTATAATAAATCCCTTACACATTAATATAAAATATTTCATATTAAAATATATCATTTAAACAAAATAAATATTACTATTCATATAAACAAAATAATTATGCACTTATTTAACAAATTTTATAATCAAAATGAAAATAACATCATTTAAACAATAAGAAAAGAAAAAGAAATCACCTATGATATATTCTTATGTACAGTAATAATTAGAAAGGAAAAAAATATGGATAATGATAATATACTTTCCTCTTTAAGTGAACACATTGCTTATTGGTACACAAGTATAAAAGGAGAAAAAGACATAGTTTTTCCAATTAATAATGCAATTAGAGAGGAAGCAAATCAAATTTTTAGAGATAGGTACCATGAAGCAAATGTAATTATAAGTGAAAAAGGAGAAATATATAAAATATCTAAAGAAATTAGCTGTCAAAGTAATATGTGGTCATATTTCTATTATTTAGATGATATGAAAAAGAACTATCGTTTAAAAAAAATCTGTAAAGAAATTTTACCATATAGTTTAACTAGTGATAATGACACCAAACTAAACATAATAATGCAATTAAAAATACCTAGCAAGGTTTTAATTATTAAAGTAAACCCCACCGAAACAAACCAAGTAAAAGAAATAATAAAACCATATTTAAAAAATTTAACATATATAAACAGCAAAGAAAGAAAAATCATAGCCTATCCAGATGTAATGGTTATAAAAGATAACAAAATAAAAATTTTACTCAACTATTATCACCATCATCACATGGAAAAACATATTCAAAAAATAAAAAAAGCCTTATCAAATTATAAAGAAATAGATCTAAACATATCAAAAGTGTAATGATCTTTTTCTTTTTTTTATGGTCATGTTATAATTAAAATGAGGTGTAAATATGAAAAAGGTAATTTCAAAACAAGTTATGAGAAATAGTGATGAATATACAATAAAACATAAGAGTTCAGAACTAGAACTTATGGACAATGCCGCTAAAGCAGTACTAGAAAGTTATCAATTTAAAGGAAAAGTATTAATTGTTGCCGGTACAGGAAACAATGCCGGAGATGGCTATGCATTAGCTTTACATTTATACAATAAACATATTGATGTAAATATATTATTGACTGAAGAAAAATTTTCAAATTCAGGAAAATATTACTTTAATATTTGCAAGAATAAAGGAATAAAAACATTTGCTTATGATTCAAACTTTAATTTTCATAATTATGATATTTTAGTAGATGCCATATATGGAACTGGTTTTCATGGAGTGGTTTCAAATGAAACTTCCGAAATAATTGAAAAAATGAATAAATCAAATAAACCGATAATTAGTATTGATATTAATAGTGGTTTGGATTCAGATAATGGACTGGCCCAAACATGTATCCACTCTACATTAACTGTATCAATTGGTGAATTAAAACCAGGCCATCTATTAAATATGGCAAAGGATAATATTGATAAATTAGTAAATAAAAACATAGGTATTGACATTGTTGGAGAAACTTACTATTTATTAGAAAAAAACGATTTCAAAAACTTTATACCACTAAGAAAACATTATAGTAACAAAGGAAGTTATGGATTAGTAGGAATCCTAGGTGGTTCAATAAAATATAGTGGTTCGGTAAAACTTGCTAGTATGTCCTTCTCATCATTAACATCCGGAGCCGGTGTAGTTAGAATAATTGTTCCAAGTAGTATCGCTTCAAGCTTAATCAACTATACATTAGAACAGACAATATTTCCAATTAATGATAAAAATGGGGAAATGATCTTTGATAAAAATAAAATTGATGAATCATTAAAAAAAGTAAATGCTCTTTTGATTGGTATTGGATGGGATCAAAATGAAAATAATGAAAAAATTCTAAATTATATTTTAAATAATTATAATATTCCTATTGTAATAGATGCTGATGGATTAAATATATTATCTAAAACCCAAAACATAAAATCAAATCTCATCTTAACTCCACATCCAAAAGAATTTTCAAGATTAACTGGTATAAGCACTGAAGAAATTTTAAATAATCCAATTAATATTGCCAAAGAATTTGCTAAAAAACATAACGTAATATTACTTTTAAAAGGAACAACAACTATAGTAACTAATGGCAAAGAAGTATACTTAATAGATAAAGGATGTCCAGGAATGGCTAAAGCGGGTAGTGGCGATGTACTATCAGGTATTTTAATCGGTCTTTTAGGTTATATAAAGCCAGACATAAAAACAGTTGCCTTTGCTGCATATATCAATGGTTTGGCCGGTGAAATGGCCGAAAATCACAAATCAAGTATTACAATGCTTGCCCACGATACTGTAAGTTATCTAAAGCAAGCCATAAAACCTTTTATTCAAGAAGAGTAAAAACAAGAAAAAATAAGTGTTTTCACCAAAATTTCATAACATAATATTGATTAAAAAATAGTAAATATGTTATTATATAAAAGGAAAGAAGAGGTACAGAATATGAATGAAAACAAAAGACTACTAATATTTTTTATTTCAATAGTTCTAGTAGTAGCAGTAATTTTAGTTATAGCCTTCTGGCCAGAACCTGATACTACATTTAGTTGTGGAGTAACTGCTGACAAAGATTACAGTAAATTAGGTAGTGTTAATTACAAACAATATGAATGTTTAATGAAGGAAGATAATAAATTTGCGCTTGCTATTTCAGATGGTTTAAGTGATAAAGAAAAAGAAGCACTTAACAATGCCGCTGAAAAATTAAATGTGGGAATTTATTATATCAGTGATGAAGTATCTAACAGCGATTTAAAAAGCGTTGAAGAAGACTTAAAAAATGAAAACGTATCTTATGAAAATGCAAGCTTAGTTGTCGTTGAAAATGGTAAAGTCACTGATGGGATTGACAAAAATTTAGAAGATGCTGACAAAATTTATGACTTTTTAGATAAAGCCGGTTTAGCTAAATTCGCATGTGATGTTGAAATAGATGAAGAATACACAAATCTTGCTAGATTAACATATGATCAATACGAATGTTTATATAATGGTGATAAACCATTTGTCTTAATTATTACACAATCAACTTGTCATTACTGTGAACAATTCTTGCCAATAATGAACGAGTATGTTGGAGAAAATAATCTTCCTGCTTACATTTTAGAAATTGATACTATGGATCAAGAAGATGTTCAAAAAATATTATCTTCATTAAGTTACTTCGATGATAATTCTGAATGGGGAACACCACTTACATTAGCTATCAAAGATAAAGAAGTAGTTACTGAACTTAGTGGTTACACTTCAGATACAGCACAAATTGAAAACCTATATAAAGAATTAGGATTAAAATAATGGGCAATAGCTCATTATTTTTTCAAAAAAAAACACCATAAAGTGTTTACTTACAAGTATAATCATCATCTTCTAAAGATTTTTTAACCTCATCATAAGATGACTTTTTATCAATTCCTAAACTATCTTTAGTTTCATCATCCATTTTATCATAATCGCCACTAAACTTAATAGAAATAACATCATCTTTTTTAGAAGTTTCGTATTCTATACCATCTTTATTTTTATAGTCCTTAAATGGCTCTTCTAAACTTTCAAGCAAAACATCCGCATAATCGTTAAAATCATCATTAAGTTTAATAGACATCTCTGCACTATATAATGTAATTTTATTATTACTAAACGAAAAACTTTGGCTCTCACTAATTTTTCCATAGTCAGTATCTTCTGTTTTTGTGCAGCTTAAACTCTGACTACTACATCCAGTTAAAACAAAAATTATAGAAAAAATAATTATAAATTTAAACTTTTTCATTTAATCACCCTAAATAAAGTATAACTATTATTTTCAGATTAATCAATGATTTTGGGTAAAATATAATTTAATTTCAACTAAATTTGTATCAATATATTTATTTTCAATTCCATAATCAAAAATATTTTTTAAAATATTCATAATCATTTTTATATAACTTTGGCTGTATAAATGACCATTATAAGTTTTCTTTTTTAAATACACATAAAAATAATCAATATCATTACTAGTTAAATCACGAATATTTTTGTGCCCTAGCATCTCCCTAATAAATTTATTGTATATTCTATCGTAAACATTTTTATTTTTGTGATTAATTATCATCTTTTGATATACCTTATTTAAAGTCATATTATCATCTGTAATGGTAAATATTTTTAACATCTAACTACTCCTTTTACTGCATGATTTGAAAAATGTCCATCCTTCAATACAATAAAATTATAAACCTTTATTTTTCTTTTTCGTTAGCACATAACAAAAAAATTACATGAAACCTCAAAATAATTACATGAAATGAATTTGAGTTTGTTGTAACCTTATTTTTTTAACAAAACTATCAGAAAGTAAATCAATTAAAGTTCCATCTTTAAACTTAATAACTTTAATTACTGTATCAATATATATTACTTGTTCATGATTAATAATACAACTTCTATGAGAATACTCAAACCTATAATCTAAAATCTGCTTTAATTTCTTTAAAGTAATTCTAACCTCTGTAGTTCCATCCAAAGTATGAATAATACTTCTTCTTCGCTTACCATCAGCTTCAATATAAGTAATATGCCTCATATCAAAAGTATATATAATTCCCTGATCCTTAAACCTAATCACATTTTTTTGAAACCCAAGTTTAAAAATATTTTTAAGTTTCTTTAATAATTCCTCACGATAATTCTTCCTTTTAGAAATATAACCGATAAACATCGTATCACTAAAAGCCACCTGCTTGATATATTTAACTGTATAAGAACTTATAAATATCAAAAATGAATTTAAATCTCTACTTCTAATCTTTCTCGCAATATCAATACCATTCCCACTGGGTGTTTCAATATCTAATATATATACCTTATTATCTAATTCCTTATGCATTATCTCATAAAAATTATTATCATAACTTTTAAAAACATGTATTTTAAAATTAAATTTTTTACTTAAACAAAAGTTACTGACAACATTATAAATTTCCATTAAAAAAAATTCATTGTCATCACAGATGATAAAATTAATCATATACTTCGCCCCATACTATACTTTTTTAATATAACAATAATTATTAAATAAAGCAACATAAAAACATAAGTGAATAGTTATATGTTTTAAAAACATATTATTTTTCATATATTGAAATATAGGTGATAAATATGGATACAAAATTAACCTTCAATTTAAACAAATTATATATTATAGCTGATTTTGATCACACATTAACAACTAAAGAAAGTCAAAACTGTTGGGGTATTCTATCAAACATTCCCGATATCTCAACAGAGTATATTAAAAAAAGTAGCTCCAACAATAATTATTATTTTCCAATCGAACAAGATGATAAATTAGATTATAAAATTAAAAATAAAATGATGAAAGAGTGGTATCAAAAACACACTGAGTTATTAATTAAATATAATTTAAAAGAAGATGACATCAGTGAAATTGGTAAAAGTCATGAAATTATTTTAAGAAAAGGAGTTATAGAATTTTTAAAATTCACAAATAAAAAAAACATTCCTGTCATAATAATATCCGCTGGTATATCTAATATAATTGAAAGTGTTTTAAAAAGAAATAATTGCTTTTACAGTAATGTATATGTAATATCAAATATCTTTAAATTTAAAAATGGTAAATTAAAGTCCTTAAGAAATAGTATAATTCATTCTTTAAACAAAAATAAGGTAGAAATACCTCCTAAAATTAAAGAAATTATAAAAGATAAAGATGAAGTAATTATAATTGGTGATAATATAGGAGATACTTTAATGAAATTAAAAGATAATAAAAAAACATTTAAAATAGGATTTTTAAATTATAATAATAAAGATAGACTTAGTAATTTTAAACAATATTTTGATATTGTATATAAAAAAGATGATTCATTTTTAAAAATTAAAGACTTGATTGATAAAAATTCATTATAAATAAGGTATAATTATTTTAAGGTGATATTAATGAAAGTACTAACAATCAAAGAACCATATGCGACATTTATAATGAATAATCTAAAACAAATAGAAACACGTAGTTGGAAAACAAATTATAGAGGAGAAATATATATACATGCTGGAAAATCCAAACAATTTATAAAAAATATACATAGTGAAAAAGTAATTTCTTTAATGAATAAGTATGACATGAATTATGGTAAAATAATTTGTAAAGCAAAGTTGGTTGATTGCGTATATATGACAGAAGAATTTATAAATAAGATAAAAAAAGAAAAAACTGAAGAATTTGAACTAGGTATATATCAAGTTGGAAGATATGCTTGGATTTTAAAAGATATAGAAAAAATAAATCCTAGTATAGAAGCAAAAGGAAAATTAAATATATGGACTTATAATGAATTAACGTAATATGAGGAGTATGATTTAAATGAAACTAGTAAATCCAACAGTTAAATATAAAAATTCATATCTAAAATTAATTGAGTGTGCCAAAGAAAAAGGCGATATAAATGAAATGGGTAATGCTTATAGAGAAAATGAAAACTTTGATACAATGATTAAACGCTTGAAAGATCGAGCCAAAGGAAAGAATATATCTAAACTTGATGTACCATCATCTATGAAGTGGATAATTGAAAAAGATGAGGTTTTAGGTACAATAGATTTGAGACATGTATTAAATAAAAACTATTTTGAAAGACTTGGACACATCGCATACTATATTCATCCATTAAAGAGAAATAATGGTTATGCTACAAAAGCATTAAGTCTTGCTATAAAGTGGTATAAAAAAAGACCAATTAATAAAATATTAATTACTTGTTACAGTGATAATGAGGCATCAAAAAAAGTTATTTTAAAAAACGGTGGGCAATTTAAAAAAATGTTCTAGATAAAATCAGCAATAAAACAATCAGTCGTTATCTAATCAACGTTAGCAATTCAAATCTATATGTATATCATGGAAGCACACAAAAAGGACTTAAAAAAATAGTAAAAAATAAAAGCACGCATGGAGAAAGTTGGGTATATGCATCTTATTCCAAAGTGATTGCTACTATTTTCATAAGTAATAAAGGTAATGATTTATATTATTATTTAAGTGGTAATGGAACTATAAATAGCCCCATAATTTTAGTAGAAAGAAAAGAAGGAATGTTTAAAGACATTTTTAATATTTCTGGATCGTTGTATACATTAAGTGCCAAAAATTTTTCTTCAGAAAAAACTCAATGGTCTGGGGAAGTAGTTAGTTCATTTGATGAAAAAGTCATTCATGAGGAGTCTATCAATAATGTTTTGGCCAAACTTAAAACTTTAAATGAAATGGGAGAATTAGAATTGTATTTATATCCGAACAGGCCTGATTTTATTCCTAAAGATAATAGAGATTTAATACCGAAAGTTATAAAATGGGAAAAAAGAGGAGTAAACATCGAACCATTTTTTAAATTGTATCCAGAGCTAAAAGAGCAATATTTAAAACAAAAAGAAGATGAGAAATAAACTCATCTTCGTTATTTTTTACTTTCCTCTCGTTCTTTTCTTTTTTTCTATTTTCTTCCCTTAATTTTTTGACATAATTTATATGATTTTCCCTTTTTAATTCAAAAAATATAGGATCAAACAAATTATTTAAATCAAACAAATCTTCATATTTCTGATCTAAATAATTTAAATCTTTATCTACCTCATCAAGGAACTCATTTGTAATATCTCTGTCATCGTTCAATATATTATTTATTTGTCGAATTAAATCACAAATTAAAATATTATCATTGCTATATTGTTTGTCGTCTTTTATACTATTTAATATTTTTATCATTTTATTTAAATAATTTTTTATAATGTTAACCACCACCTTACAATTAAGTAATTTTATATATCTAAATGTTAAATGCATTTATAATAGTAAATAATAAGAACTACATAATTTATAAAATTAAAGCAAATGTTATAAAAATATATAATTCCAGTTTTGTTTCGTGTTCAAATAAGTAAAAAAAATTTAAAATTAAAGTAAGAAAGGAGTATAAAAATGGATCAAGAAAAAATAGGAAAATTTATTGCAGAATGTAGAAAGTCTAAAAAACTTACACAAGCCGAATTAAGTGAAAAATTAGGAGTAAGTGATCGTTCTATTTCAAATTGGGAAAATGGAAAATGTATGCCCGATTTATCATTGTTTGGAGATTTATGCAAAGAACTTGATATTACAGTAAATGAATTATTAAGTGGAGAAAAAATAAAAAAAGAAGAGTATCAAGGTAAATTAGAAGAAAATATTATAAAAGTTGTAGCCACAGTAGAACAAAAAAATAAAAAAAACAATAGATTAAAACTCATTTTAATTTCATTTATTAGCTTGGTATGTTTATTTGTTCTTCTTGTTATATTTTCTAATACAGTATATTTTAGCCAAAAATATGATAAAGAAAATATGTATATTGAGAAAACAGATAATGGAATACGATTTACTGCTAAAAATAATTGCGCTTTATATAGTGGTAATGTAAAACATATTATAACTTCATTAAATAAAGAAAATATCATTTTTGTAAATGTTAAATGTAATATTAATGATATTTATCTATTATCTAAAGAACACAGCAAAGAAATAAATTTAAACAGTGATAGTTATCGATATGATAACATAGATATATCTTCTTTAAAATCTTATAAAATATATTATACAACTTATTCTCTTGATAAAATATATAAAACAAGCAATAAAAAGTTAGAAGAAATAATAAAAAGTTCAACACTTATATATAAGGCTTAATTAGAATGTACCCCCTAAATTTATAAAGGGGGTTTTATTTTTTACAAAAAATGATATTACAAAATAAAAAACTGTTGAAAATCAACAGTTAAATACAAAAATGGTGGAGAATAGGAGACTCGAACTCCTGACCCCCTGCGTGCAAAGCAGGTGCTCTAGCCAACTGAGCTAATTCCCCATCAGACAAATTACTCATTAAGTATACCATTAAATTCTATGAAAAGTCAATATATTTTATTCTTTTTATGAAAAAAAGGTGATAAATTCATATCATCCGTATTGTTCTTTTAATTTGTTCTTACATTTAATAGCTAATAATAACAGTATAATTAGAATTACTAATAGAAAATAATAGTATATATTTTCATTGCTAGTTTTCTTATTTATAGGTTTGTTTTTAACATTAACAATTTTCCCAGATTGAGTAGGAATATTATTTTTAGAACTACTACTTACACTTTCTTTAATTTTATTATCAGTATTACTAGGTTCATTATTAGTTTTAACAATTTCATTTGTTTCAGGTTTAGTCTGAATATCTTCACTTACCTTATTATTCACTAAAACTAATTCATTAGTATTTGAATCAATAGTATTGTTAATTAAAACATCGATGAAATCATCTTCATCTTTATAAATATAATCTTCAAAAGGTTCCGTTAAATATTCATCATAATATTCACGAACTAATTTATATGATTGATATTTATAATCTTGATATTGATAAAGTTTTACAGGACCTTTATAAATTAAATCATCTAATTCATTAAGTGTATAAATATCTTCATAAGCATTCTCTTTAATATTACCGTAAGTTCCAGGTACCTTGATATTTTTAGAAAGAGTACTTATTGCAATTTCACTAATAACCTGATCATTATACTTAAAACATATATAAAACGTCTGTATATCCTTATCATTACCTGGATTGGCCTTTATAGTTAAATCACGAAAATCATATAATTTATTTAATTCATATGTATTAGTAGAACCACCATTTATAGTTGTCGCATCCTTGTTACTATAATAAACTTCACCATCAGAACTTTCAATACTAACATTCTTTAAAGCATAACCTTCACTAACCTTAATTTCAACCTTGTTGGCCTTAAGTAACCTTGCATAATGAAAACCGTCATATTCATAAATTTTTCTTCCTTCTTTTTCCTCTGGTTTATCAATAGAAAGTTCGCTCAAAGCTTCTTCAATATAACTTTCCTCATCAATTAAAGGATATTCCTCGTTTTCTTCCGTTTTTAAAACAAATGGGCCCTCAACCTTTTCTAGTCGGTAGTACTTATACTTTCTAATTGTATTTTCATTTTCTAAACCTTTAACCGGAATGACCAACATAAACATAAAAACAAATAATAAAAACTTTTTCATATATCTCCTTTCTAGCCCCTTCTATAGATAAACATACGACGTCAAATATCAAAATTCCTTCTTTTTTTCGTAATTTTTTCATTTTTTCATAAAAAACTTAATATAATTGTGAAAAAATATGTAAATTTATAAATAGATAATAAAAAAATATACTAAAGTGATATAATTTAAGTGATTACTTTGTATATTAAGGTGAAATATGCTATAATAACAAACATTCAAAGGAGACAGAAACATGGATAATTTAGAAATTATAGAAAGCTTAAAACAAGATATGCCAGACACAGTGGCTGTTATTGGATATGGATCAGGTATATATAAACAGACAGGCTATAGTCCAGAAGAAAAACCAGACAAAGATGTGATTGTTGTAGTAGACGACTTTAAAGATTTCTTAATCGAAGACTTTGAAAAAAATCCAAACCACTTTTCTGATGATTTTGATAAGCGTATCCTTTTAAGAAAAAAAGAAAAAGAAAAATTTTATAGTAATGTTGGATGTCTAAAATTCTATCATGATAACATTCATTTTAAAGCTATGGTTATCTCTAAAAAAGCATTAGAAGATGACATGAACACTTGGAAATACTTTGGGATGGCTGGACGTTTAACCAAACCAATACTTTATCAAAACATTCCAGATAAATTAGAAGAAGCTATTCAAACAAACCGTAAAAAAATATTAATTACTGCATTACTTCTAAATCCCAATGACAAGTTAACTCCAAATGAACTTTATAACACTATTTCAAGATTAACTTACATGTATGACTTCAGAACAATTGTCCCAGGTGAAAAAAAGAGCAAGTCAGAAGATATCGTAAATGGCGCATATGACTTCTTTGAAAAAACATATGGACAAAGTGATATCATCTCAATAAATAACGGAATAATTCATAATCCACATCCAATAGAACAAATTTATTTTTTACCTGATAATTTAAAAAAATATATAATCAAAAGCCTAACTCGTTATGACTTTGATAGAGAAAGCATACAAAAAATCAGTAAAGCAGTTAATAACTATTTTAGAAAAACTAATTTTCCAAATTCAATTAGACTTGCTTTAAGCAGCAGTACAACACTAGGAAAAAAAGAAACCATAAAACATGGTTTAAGTAAGGTTAAAAGACATTTTCAAAGATAGGAATCCTTTACTTTTAACGGAAAATTTGCTATACTTTTAAAGTATAGACAGGTGATAAAATATGAAAATTAAATCTGTAGATTTAACAATTTCGGCTATTCGCCGAAGTCAATATCCTACCGATAATAAACCAGAATATATGTTGGTAGGTAGATCTAACGTTGGGAAAAGCAGTTTTATAAATACAATTATTAATCGTAAAAACTTCGCAAGAACCTCTAGTAGACCAGGAAAAACACAAACAATAAACTTTTATAACATTAATGATGAATTTTATTTAGTAGATGCCCCTGGATACGGATTTGCTAAAGTTGGTAAAACAAAAAGAAAAAAATTTGGTTTAATGATTGAAGACTATTTAGTAAATAGAAAAAATTTGAAAGGTGTATTTCTCTTAATAGATTTCCGCCATCGCCCAACAAATGATGATATATTAATGTATAACTTTTTAAAATATTATAAATTACCAGTAACCATTGTTGCAACAAAAGTGGATAAAATAGGAATTACCTCTAGACAAAAACAGAGAAATATGATTTTAAATGACTTAGACTTGGTTGTTGGTGATGAATTTGTTATGTTTTCTAGTGTAACTAAAGATGGAAAAGAAGAAATTCATAAAAAAATTGAAAGGACAATGTAATTTTATAACATTCTAATAAAATGTCTCATAAACTATTTTAGGTGATAAAATGAGACTTATAATAGATGAAAACATTGTCATTTTTTTAGATAAAATTTATTTACAAAACCTTAATTTAAATGATAAAAATATCATAGAAAAAAAGCTAATTAAACTGATTAATAAAATTCAAAATAAATGTACCATAGATTTAAATGGTTATTATAATGTAAGTATATATAAAGATGAAAGTTATGGAATTATTATAGACATGCAAAAAGAAGAATTAGAGTATTTAGATTACTTTAATAATCAAATAGAATTAAATATCGAAGTAATTGAAGACTCTTTTTTATATAAAATAGAAGACATATTCAATTTAAATAAAACATTGTTAAAAAAATTCACAATATATAAAAATGGTGAAACAATATACTTAAAAGCTAATGAAAACATAAATAATATTGAACTTGGTATAATTTTAGAAAATGGTGAAATTATTTATGGAAAAACAGCAAATAGTATTAAGAAAAAAAGTGAAATAATAAAAGTGTAGGTGATAATATGCGAAAGCCAATTGTTGCTTTAGTTGGAAGACCAAATGTCGGAAAATCAACAATATTCAATAGACTAGTAGGAAGTAAAATAGCTATAATTGAAGACACACCAGGAGTTACAAGAGATAGACTATATGGAACAGTTAATTATTTAGATTATAGCTTCCACTTAATAGACACAGGTGGTATTGATATAACTACAGGAAATTTCAATACTGAAATTAAAGGACAAGCCGAACTTGCAATAGATGAAGCCGATATTGTTATTTTTGTTGTTGATGGTAAAGAGGGATTAACTGCCAATGATTATACAGTTAGAGATATACTAAAGAAAAGTGGTAAACCGGTAATAGTAGCTATAAATAAAACAGATTCAAAAGCTTATGAAGAACACAAGTATGACTTTTATGATTTAGCTTTTGATAATTATATAGAAATGTCAGCCGAACACAATCTTGGAGTATCAACCTTACTAGATGAAATAACTAAAAACTTTAAAGAAATAAAAGAAGAATATGATGAAGAGATAATAAAATTTTCGATAATAGGTAGACCTAATGTTGGAAAAAGTAGTTTAGTTAACGCTTTATTAAACGAAGAGAGAGTCATTGTAAGCCCAGTTGCTGGAACAACTAGAGATGCTATAGATACACCATTTAGATATCATGACAAAGACTTTGTTGTTATCGATACAGCTGGTATGCGTAAACGAGGGAAAATATATGAAAACGTTGAAAAATACAGTCTACTTCGTTCATTAAAAGCCATAGATAGATCTGATGTCTGTGTAATTGTTATAAATGCTGAAGAAGGTATTATCGAGCACGACAAACATATTGCTGGATACGCCATAGAAGCAGGTAAAGCTGTAGTTATCGCTGTTAATAAATGGGATACAGTAGAAGATAAAGATAAAGCTATGAAAGAGTGGAAAGAAGAAATAAATTTTCAATTTCAGTTCATGCCATATGCTAAAGTTGTATTCCTATCAGCTTTAACTAAAAAACGTATTCATACACTAATGCCGGAAATAATTAAAGCAAACGAAAATGCTCATAGAAAAATTTCAACAAGTAGCCTAAATAATGTTATAACTGATGCCTATGCTTTAAACTTACCACCTTCATATAAAGGAAAAAGACTAAAAATATATTTTTCTAACCAAAGTAATATTTGTCCGCCAACCTTTAACATCCAAGTAAATAGCAAAGGATTAATTCACTTTTCATATGAAAGGTATTTAGAAAATAAAATCAGAGAAAGCTTTGATTTCACAGGTACTCCAATTGTCTTAAACTTTAAAAACAAAGGAGAGCAGTAGCCTAATAAAACCTCCCGCATATATTAATGTAGGAGGTTTTAAAATGGCATTTTCAGATAGCTTTTTCAAACGTGTAGAAAAGAAAACCAATGTAAATAAAGAGACAATTCTAGATTTAGCAAAAAAACTTCAAGAAGGGAATTTAAAAGATGAAGGAACCTTAAGAGAAGTAATTGGAGAATTAAGTAAAATGACTGGTAGGGAAGTTTCCGAGGAAAACAAAAAGAAAATCATTGATGCAGTTGTCAATGATCAAGTACCAAAAGACATTGATAAAATGATTTAATCAATGTCTTTTATATTATAATTTCTTATGCAATTTTAAAAGTGAAATAAGCATTTTATCGCGGTATTCTGCTAAAGAAGCATCATCGTTACCAATTTCTTTAGGACGATTTTTCAAAGCCTCTTCGACACCTTTTCTAGCTATTTCTGGAAAATTCTCAGGGAATTCCTTAAAATCAGCCATATCGTTAAGCCACAAAGTTATAGAAGAATTCAAATGTTTCATAAGTCCATCTATATGTCCTTCACCACCACCTAATTCAAATACTAAACTAGGTCCCATAATAGCCCATCTGAGTCCAGGACCATATGTAACAGCTTTATCAGCATCTTCAATTGTACATACACCTTTCATCACAAGATTGCACACTTCTCTATAAACAGCCATTTGAATACGATTACATATAAAACCTAAAGCCTCTTTTTGTAACACAACCGGTTCTTTATCAATTGATTGATAAAAATCCTTCGCACACTTTAATACTTCATCTGTAGTTTTGTCGCCCTTAGTAAGTTCAACTAACGGAATTAAATGTGGTGGATTATAAGGGTGTGCTCCGATAAACCTTTCAGGATGTTTCGCATTTTTAGCAATTTCACTAACAAGTAATCCAGATGTTGATGATGCAATTATTGTTTCACTAGATGTATATGTCTCCATCTCTTCAGCCATCTTTTGTTTAATCTCATAATTCTCAGGACCAGATTCTGTAATAAATTGTACATCTTTTACAGCCTCTTCCATCACAGTAGTGTAATTAATTCTTCTTTCAATTTCTACAATTTCTTCCTCACTTACAACCTCGTTTTTCATTAAATTAAGTAAACTATCATGAATCCTTGTTTTAGCTAGTTCTAACTTTTCATCGGTTAAGTCATAAACATTTACTGATAACTTTTTTAAAGAAAAATATAGAGCCCAGCTATAACCAATAACGCCTGCCCCAACACAAGCTACTTTTCTAATATCTTTTGCATTCATATCATCGCCTCCATTATAATTGTAGTTCCAAGCTAGAAATAAAGCAAGAAATAAAATAAATATAAATGTTAAGAAATGTCTATTATTATTTTATAAACTTTGTTCATATTTAAAAATCTACCTCATATATTTAAATGAAGAAAGTAGGGATAATATGGAAAAAATAGACATTATCAAAAATATCACCGAACGAACTGGTGGTGATATTTATTTAGGCGTAGTAGGTGCAGTAAGAACAGGTAAATCAACCTTTATAAAAAGATTCATTGAAAATCTAGTTGTTCCTAATATTGAAGATGAATATGAAAGAAAAAGAACATTAGATGAAATTCCACAATCTGCTCAAGGTAAAACAATCATGACAACAGAGCCAAAATTCGTTCCAAGTTCAGCTGCAAAAATTAAAATAGATGATTTTACCGCTGATGTTAGATTAGTAGACTGTGTCGGCTACGTTATTGAAGGTGCCAAAGGCTATGAAGATGAAAATGGCCCAAGGATGGTGCACACACCTTGGTATGAAGAATCAATACCATTTGTTGAAGCTGCTGAAATAGGTACTGAAAAAGTCATTAAAGACCATTCTAGTATTGGCGTTTTAGTCACAACTGATGGCTCAATTGGAGAATTTGAAAGAAGTAACTACATCGATGCTGAACAAAGAATTGCCAAAGAATTAAAAGAAATAGGCAAACCATTTATCGTTATAATAAATTCAACACATCCAATGCTTCCAGAAACCGAAAATCTAGCCGAAAGATTAAAAGAAGAATATGGCGCACCTGTAATCCCAATGAATGTCGATAATATGAGTGAAAGAGATGCTTATAACATCTTAAGAGAAGCATTATATGAATTTCCAGTTGTATGTATCGATGTTGAAATGGCTGATTGGGTAGCTTGCCTAGAACCAAATAATTGGCTTAAAAAATCATATATAGAAACCATTAGAAATAGTGTTCATGAGATAGATAAATTAAGAGATATTGAACAAATTACAACTAAATTAGAAGAATGCAAATATATTGAAAAGGCATATTTATCAGAAGTAGATACTGCAACTGGTAACGTTAGAGTAACTTTAAAAACTCCATCTAATTTATACAACGAAGTATTAAAAGAAATTATTGGAGTTGATATAACAAGTAGATCGCAGCTTTTAAGCCTATTTCAAGATTTAGGGGAAGCAAAAAGAGAATATGATCAAGTAAAAGATGCTTTAAAAATGGTCAAACAAACAGGTTATGGAGTAGCCTCACCAACACTAGCTGATATGACATTAGATACTCCAGAGATAATCAAACAGGGTAGTAGATATGGTATAAAATTAAAAGCTGTAGCCCCTTCAATCCACATGATTAGAGTTGATGTTGAAAGCACCTTTGAACCAATAATCGGCTCTGAAATCCAAAGTAAAGAATTAATAAATTATCTTATGAAAGATAAGGATTCTGGTAGTGAAAATATATGGAAAAGCGAAATCTTTGGTCGTAGTTTAGATGTTATAGTTCAAGAAGGAATTCAAGCAAAACTATCATTAATGCCTGATAGTGTACGTTTTAAATTAAGACAAACTTTATCAAAGCTTGTCAACAAAGGATCTGGTAATTTATTCGCCATTGTAATTTAATATTCAAAAATATTACCAAATAAACAACATAAATAAAACAGCTTGAAAAACAAAGGCAAATAGGCATTAACCATTTAACATCCCTTTCACAATAAAACCTTAAAAAAAGCTCAAAATATATTGATTTTTCTAATCAAACATGGTACTATGTAAATGTAAGCAAGATAGCTTAACAATACAAGGGAGGTATATTTAAATGACAAAACAAAATTTAGTAAACTATATTGCCGAAGAAACAGGAATGACTAAAGCAGATGCTACTAGAGCATTAGATGCTGTATTAAATGGAATTGTAGAAGGATTAAAAAGTGAAGGAAAAGTTACTTTAACTGGTTTCTGCACATTTGCTACTCAACATAAAGATGCTAGACAAGGTCGTAACCCAAGAACTGGTGAAGCCGTAACTATTCCTGCAAGAACAGCTGTTTCTATTAAAGCTGGCGCAAAATTAAAAGATGCATTAAACTAAGGCTTCATGCCTTTTTTTAATATATATTTATGGAGATGAATTAATGTACGAAACAGCAATTAGACTTTTAGAAAAAATTAGTAGTTATGGATATACTGCTTATATGGTTGGTGGATATCCGAGAGATTTATACTTAAAAAGAACCTTTACAGACATTGATATTTGTACAGATGCTACTCCTATGGAATTACATCAGATTTTTTCAGAAGTAGTCACAACAAATTCAGAATATGGTTCAGTAACAATTGTTTTTGAAAAAGTTAAATTTGAAATAACAACTTTTAGAAAAGAATTCAAATATAAAGATCATAGAAGACCTGAAAAAATAGAATATGTTGATACTTTAGAAGAAGATATCAAAAGAAGAGATTTTACAATCAATACACTATGTATTGACAAAGATGGTAATCAAATCGATTTAATAGGTGCTAAACAGGATTTAGATAATAAAATAATAAGAACCGTTAGTAATCCTAAAATAAGCCTTAAAGATGATGCACTGCGTATTTTAAGAGCTATTAGATTTGCTACCACATTAAATTTTACTCTAGAGCCAAAATTAAAAACATACATACGTAAATATGGTCATTTATTAAGAAAAATATCTAGAGATAGAAAAAAAGATGAACTAGATTTAATCTTCTCTAGTCCTAATAAAGCTTATGGCATTGAATTATTAAACACTTTAAAACTATCTGAACACCTAGAAATACCAAACTTAAAAAAAGCAAAAATAACTCCATCTATGATTGTCACTTGGTCACAGTTAGATGCATTAGATAAATATAATTTTAATGCTATAGAAAAAGAAAGTATTAGAAAAATTAATGAAGTTAAAGATAAAGATTTATTAGATAATCATGTGCTCTATAATTATGGCTTATATATATGTACAATGGCAGCTGAATTAAATGGTACAGACAAACAATCAATAAATGAAAAATATTCAAAAATACCAATCAAAAGCAGGCTAGATATAGCTATATCACCAATTGAAATATGTGAATTATTAAACAAAGAAGCAGGATCATTCCTAAAAAATATTTTATCTGATATAGAAAGTGAAATATTAGATGGAAACTTAAAAAACAATAAAGAAGATCTAACAAATTATATAATAAATAAATATCAAGAATTATAAGTCCATTTTTTGGACTTTTTCTATATATTTTCTTGTAAATTATTAAACATTTAAGTTATAATAAAAGACAAGGTGGTTTTATGACAGGAAAGATATTAGAACTTATGAAAAATGGACATATTATGGTTCCAAGAGCCTTACTCACAAATTACAAAAAACTAAAATTAACCGATAAAGAATTAATAGTTTTAATTTATCTACTTGGAACAGCCGAATTTGATCCAGAAAAAATATCAGAAGATTTAAATATTAAATTACCTGATGTATTAAAATTAATAGACAATTTAACAAGCAAAGATATATTAAAAATATCTGTTAAATCAGGTAAAATATGTGAAGAATATATTGATTTAGATGAGATGTATAATAAACTAGCTATGACAATGATAAATGAAAAAAAAGAGGCTCCTAAAACCACAATATATGATAAGTTTGAAAAAGAATTTGGTAGGACATTAAGCCCAATGGAATATGAAATTATTGGAGCTTGGTTAGATGGTAATTATACCGAAGAATTAATTGAATTAGCGCTCAAAGAAGCTGTATATAATGGAGTATCTAATTTAAGATATATTGATAAAATTCTATCTGAATGGTATAAAAAAGGTATTAAAACTGAAAGTGACATAAAAAAAGAAAGAGAAAAAAGAAGTAAACAAAAACCAAAGAAAGAAGTATTTGATTATGACTGGCTCAACGAAAAAGATTGAAAATTTTTTAGATGAATTATTTCCAAATCCAAGGTGTGAATTAAACTATACCAAAGATTATGAATTACTTCTCGCAACTATGTTGAGCGCTCAAACAACTGATAAAAGAGTAAACTCTGTCACAGACATACTATTTAAAAAATACCCAACATTAAAAGATTTATCAGAAGCTGATATCATGGATATTCAAAATATAATTAGACCTATAGGTACTTACCATAAAAAAGCTCAAAACCTAATTGAAATAGCTAAACATTTACAAGAAGATTATAATGGAAAATTACCTAATAATAGAGAGTATCTAGAAAGCTTACCTGGAGTAGGTAGAAAAACCACCAATGTAGTTTTAAGCAATATATTTAATGTTCCTTGTATAGCTGTAGATACTCATGTTTCTAGAGTAAGTAAAAGATTAAATTTAGCAAAAGAAACAGATAATCCTTTGCAAATAGAAAAAAAGCTAAACAGAAAATTTAAAAAAGAAGATTTATGCAAAAGACATCATCAATTAGTTTTATTTGGTAGATATCACTGTCTAGCTAGAAACCCTAAATGTGATGAGTGTAAATTAAAAGATATATGTAAATACTATAAACACCTAAATAAATAGGTGTTTTTTTAGCAAAAAAAAGGAATAGTTTAAATACTATTCCTAACTAACAGTCACTGTTCTAGTTAATGTTGTAACGGTTTCTCCTTGATAAGTAACTTTATAACTAAATGTGTAACTTTCAGCAGTTTTACCAACTACAGTTTTCCAATTACTAACAGGAGTACCACTTGAATCGGTAACAGTTAAAGTAATTTCACATTCATCAGTAATGTCTTCACCATCTAAAGTAACAGTAACAGGTTTTACCGGTTCAGTATAAATTGCATTAATATCAAGTGATATATTTGCATCACCATTCAAAGTAGCTTTAACATCAGAAATTGCAACACCTTCATAATCCACCTTAACTTCAGTGCCAGAACTTTCAGCTCCACTAAAGTTGGAATAACTTGCCTTAACAACTAAAGTAGGTGAAGAAGTATTTGGTAATTTAACAGTTGCTGAAGTGCCACTTACAGTTGTAAGTAATGTAAGTTTATCACCAACTTTACTATAAACATTATAAACAACATTACCAAGTCTACCACTATTAAATGACATAATATAAGATAAGTAAGTATTTTGATCTTTAGATAAAGCAAATGCTTTTTCTACAAGTGGACTCCAATAACTTCTATTTAATGCATCAGGGGTATCAATTGCTTTCCAACTTACAGTAGCTCTATTACCACTTACAGTAGCTTTTAAATCAGATACATTGGATAAAGTATTAAATCTAGCTGAAACCTCAGTTGGTTTACTATCTTCCTTAAATAATTCAGTAGTTTTCATATCATTTGGAGTATTTTCACTAGGAAGCATTGAATATCCTGTGTTTCTTTCAACTGTAACTTCTACAACGCTATCTGGTTTTTCAAATGTTACATCTTTATCAAAGAAATTTTTAGCAACAGTTTGGAAAAGTCTTGAATTTTGACTAGAACCAAATCTATTATAACCATCATTCAAATTTTCATAACCATACCAAACAGCAATTGAATACTCTGAATTATATCCAGCAACCCACAAATCATTAACTGCATTACTTGGTAAATTTCTAGCTTCCATAGTAGCTTCATCATAGTTAGAAGTACCAGTTTTAGCAGCAAACTGTGCACCATTAATATTATTATATCTACCTAGTGCATCCTGTCCGGTGTCAACTAACATATCTGTAACCATATAAGCTGTTTCAGGACTCATTACTTTTGTTTTCTCATAATCATTTTCATAAGTTTCTCCACTTTCATCAAATACAACTTTAGTAAATGTATGAGGCTCATTATATGTACCACCATTTCCAAACGCCGCATAAGCAGCTGCTACAGTCATTGGAGATTCACCAGTATCTTTACCATCACCATAACCACCAATCGCATGAGCTTCATGTAATTTACCATTACTTTGTACTTCTGGAGATAATCCTAATTTAGTAACAAAATCTTTTATATCTGAATTAGGAACACTTTGGAATGTTTTCAAAGCCGGAATATTTCTAGATTCAACTAAAGCTTGTCTAATAGTAATAATTCCTTTATATCTACCATCCCAGTTATTAATTTCTGTACCATCACTATAAGTAGTTTTATCATCGATAATTGGATGATCAGTATTCCAATCTAAATATTCTATAGCCGGGCCATAATCGTATAATGGTTTAGCCGTTGAACCAATTTGCTTATGAATATCAGTAGCATTATTATATGATCTAGCAACAGTTTTATTTCTTCCACCACCGATAGCTACAATCTCACCAGTTTTAGTTTCCATAGCAATAATACCTGCTTGAACTTTATCGTTTTCCCAGTCATAATTATATCCATTCATAATAGCTGAAATTTTATCTTGTTGTTCCCTATCCATCGTTGTATAAATCTTCATTGAATATGAATAAGGATCATAACCAGTTTTATCACTAACTTCTTTAGCAACTCTATCGATAAATGATTGATATTTTGCATTACTTGTATTTGCACTTTGTCCTTTAATAACAATTTTATCGACTGTCATTTTTTTCGCTATTTCATATTCTTTATCAGTAATATATCCATGCCTTTTCATTAAACTTAAGACAACTAATCTTCTAGATTCTGTTTTTTCAGGATTAATGTTAGGATCGTATGAAACAGGTGATTGGAATAAACCTGCAATCATAGCTGCTTCTGATAAATTCAAATCTTTAGCCTCTTTGTTAAAATATGTTTCAGCAGCTTGCTCAACACCATAAGCACCACTACCTAAATAATAAGAATTAGCATAAAATTCTAAAATTTCTTCTTTAGAATAATTAGGCTCTATTTGGAACATTGAAATATAAATATCAGTAAATTTACGTTTAATACCGGCAAATCCACTTGACACAGCTGATGTATATTGGTTTTTAGAAACTTGCATTGTTAAAGTTGAAGCCCCACCAGCATTTTGACCTAAAAGTTGACCAAATGAAGCTTTCATAAAACGAGGCAAATCAAAACCATTATGTTCAAAGAAACGTGAATCCTCAGTTGCTACAATTGCATTAACAAGCTCTTCACTCATATCTTCATAATCAATTTTTTGTCTCATCTGAGTACCAAGTTTTGCAAAAACTTCTCCATCGCTATCGAGTAAAGTACTAGCCTCTTTAGAATATAATTTATCAGGATTAAATTTACCAGCTGTTACTGCAATAAATATAAAGAAAGCAATACCAGCAATAATACAAATAAGAAAGAAAATCAAAAATCCAAGTAAAATCTTTTTGTCTAATTTTTTCTTACCTTTTTTCTTACCTCTACCTTTCTTAGCCATCAAATCACTTCTTTCTTCTAAAGCCACACTTATTTTCTCTGCTTCATCGCCTTCATCAATTAAGGATGAATCAGCATCTTTTTTCTTAACCTTATTTTCTTTTTTCTTTTTCTCTCTATCATCTAATTTTCCTCGCCATTTTATAAATGGAATAAACCAAATCAAATTAACTGCAACAAAAGTAATAAATGCAATTAAAAAATTAACGACAAATATTCCAATAACTAAAATAACAAATGATAGAATGAGTACCAATAAATTAAATGAATCTTTTTTAAAAAAAGCTTTCAAATCTTTCATAAATTACCTCCAAAATATACATTATCTAAAACTTCTAAATAATCCACCCTTGGGTTATATTTATCTTTAATTATATATCCATTTTGCTCAAAAAATGAAAGTGGAATAGATTTACGTTCATTTTCATTCAAAAACTCAAGTAAAATTTCTATTGGTAGCAAAAAAGTTTTATTAATAACCGTAAACCTAACAATTAAAAAACCAATCCCTCCATGTTTATAAATTCTTTCCAAATGTTTAATTTGATGGGGATGAATATTACTTAAAGGAAAAGAAGTTTTTAGCTTTGTTTCTTTTGCTTCAAAATCAATATATTTTCCCTTATATATACCATTGTAATCAGTGGTTGATGGTGTTTTAAAATATCCTTCCTTAATAACTGCTTCAGCTCTCGAAGGATAATTAACTTTTGAAATAGTAATAGGTGTTGGTTTTTTATATATAACTGCTATATCATTTACTAGATAATAATCAT
The DNA here is from genome assembly GCA_944358675.1 of uncultured Bacilli bacterium. GTDB lineage: Bacteria > Bacillota_I > Bacilli_A > RF39 > UBA660 > Coprosoma. The sequence goes on from CALVRN010000006.1 coordinate 31,232, forward strand.
TGCTAGCTTTTAAATCCGCTTCTAATGTCATTCCTCTATTAGCGTATGTATTTATGTTTTTAAAATTGTATCTAGCCCCTATAATTTTTCTCATAATAACACCACTATAATTATACTATAATTAAAATAATTTGCCAACTTCAAAGTAAAAAATTAAGAAGTTCTAATTATAGCTAGTATTGTCGAATTTATAGCCAAATAAGATTCGTAATGTTATCATAAAAACGGTGAAAATATATGGATAGAAATAAAATCAATGAAATATTTAAAGAAATGCTTGAAGATGTAAAGTATATTAAATTAAAATCATACCTAAAAAAATAATTCCGTTGCACAAACCACAAATATAGTGTAAAATTTCTCAAAAAGGTGGTAAGTTGTATGCTTAAGTATTTTTATATCTTTATAATATATTCTATAATTGGTTGGATAATGGAAGTAACAATAGTTTCTGCTCAAAAGAAAAAAATCACAGCTCGCGGTTTTCTAATCGGACCGTGGTGTCCGATTTATGGTTTTGGAGCTTTATTTATAACCTTATTATTAAGAAAATATTATGAAGACCCATTAGTTCTCTTTATTATGTCATTTTTATTAGGTACAATATTAGAGTATGTAACTAGCTACTTAATGGAAAAATTATTTCATGCTAGATGGTGGGATTATAGTGATCATAGATTTCATATAAATGGAAGAGTAAGCCTAACAACCTCTTTGGGTTTTGGAACTTTAGGCCTTATATTAGTTTATATTTTTAATCCATTTTTCTTAAAAATAATAAAAAACGTTCCTACACTAATTTTTAATATTATAATGATTATTATTTTTCTAATTTTTATATCGGATGTAATTACATCATATAAAATAATTTCTAAGCTTAAAAAAGATGGTTATGAAAACATTAGAGATATTACTGAAAAAGCCAATGAAGAAGTCAAAAAAGTTCTTAAAAATAAATCTATATTCAACCGCCGATTACTTAATGCCTTCCCACACTTAAAATTTATAGGAAATAGGAAAAACAAATAAACTTTTGCTCCTTGTTTGTAAAATATAAAAATGATATAATAAACTAAAGTAGGAGGGGCTAATATGTTAAAAAAAATAGAAAGAAAAATTCTAGATTTCACTTCTTTACCAAATGTCATCCAAAACATGATTGAAGATAGTGCCGAAGCTGCATCAGTCATTGATGAACTAATCGAACTAAAAGGTGATACAAATAGTTTAGCCACATTAATATTATTAGATGATATGAACATTAGAGGGGTTCAAATATATACTTTATATAAAATGTGTGATAAAGATATCGATAAATTTTATAATAAAGTTACAAACATGACAAAAGATGACATAAAAAAATTAAATAAGCTTTCAGCCCCTTTATGTGTTTATAAAGCAATATTTGAAGGAACAAGTGATGAAAGAACAAAACATCCTGATAAATATATCTTTAAAGAAATTGAAAGAGAAGAGTTTATAGAACATAAACAAAGTAATGCTATGGAAAAAGACTTATCCACAACAATAAAAATTAATGATGCCTTAGAATTTCTTAAAACTAAAGGTTTTAAATGTGGATATAAAAAAGAATATATAAATAACCATGACAAAGAAATATACCGTGTATTTTATAATGAATATGGAGATATTCTTTATACAACCTCTTTAGAAAGTAAAAACATCTTCCTATGGAAGGATTCAAAATTAAAAGTTTTTACCCCAAACGATTTAGCCTATAATCTAGACTTAAAGAATCATCCTTTTAAAACATATGATAAATTAGAAAAAAGTAATTCAAAAACAATTAACCCTAATTTATTGCCAATAATTAAAACCATAAAAAGCATGAAATATAAAGAAATAAATCATACATATACCTCATGTGTTACAGCTGATATTTATGATTTATTATTATTTGAACAAACATATAACGAATTAGATGATAATCTAAAGAAAATATATGAACCATTATTAAAAGTTTCAAATGATAAAGCCTACGATGAAATCATAAATCATCTAGCTCAAGATGATGGAATTCAAATAGCTATAAACCTTCAAAATATATTAGGTTATAGTTTAAATAAATCCAAACTTTTATCAGCTAAAGAACGCTATTGTAAGGCTAGGGGACATAAAGTAGAAAATAAAAACAAAAAATTTGTAAGCGATTTATTTTCTGATGATCCATATACTAAAAACATGAATTATAAAATTATAAATGTATTGGGTCATGACATAGAAATAGAATAACACTTCAGAAATTAATCTGAAGTGTTTTCTATATAATAAGCATAATATTCTTCTAGTGTAATATCATCTTCATAAATTATTTTAGCTGCTTCTAACCCGACATATCTATAATGCCATGGTTCATATTTATAACCAGTAATATCTTCTTTACCTTTTGGAAACCTTAAAATAAATCCATATTTATAAGCATTATTTTTAAGCCATATAGCCTCATCTGTTCCTTCAAAAGAATCACTTATCTCATTTAAATCAGAACAAAGTCCACTTTGGTGTTCAGAATATCCTGGTCTAGCCGAATATTTATCAGCCGCTTCTTTGCCATCTCTTTTAATATATTTATCATATAAATTAACTTGATAATCATAGCTTCTAAAAGCCGACATATTATAAATAATAATATTTTCCAAACGAGCCGCATCTACCATCTTCATAAAGGCAGAAGCTGCTTCTTCTCTCATTTTATTATTCGCCCCACGGTTATATTGCCCAGATAATGTAACTAAATCAGAAGGAGTATAATCTTCTTTCAAATGATAAAACTTATTAACCAAAATCAAATTATTATCATTTAAATTACTATCATAAATATTGCTATAAAAACCTAAATCTGCTTTAGAATTCACTACCCCAATAATTTTTTTACTATCTTGATTATGACTATTTCCATAATCTAAATAACGAGCCACATTTTCATTAATATAATATTTTTCTTGAACTAACGAAGCAAGTAAACTAGATGCTGGATAACTCATTAAATCATATCCGGAATTAACAATTGTAATAATATCATTTATATTAGATTTCTTATTTTTCAAATAATATTCAATATAATCATTAAACTTATTTTCATCGTAATTACTAGAAGATAAAATATCAATTAAACTCTTATCATAACCTAAATTTAAAATATAATCATAACTATCTTTAGGAACCTTATCTAAAATAATAGTCACCTCACTAGGAGAATATCCATTATCTTTAAACTTATCTTCGTAATTTAAATCATCTTCATCATTTTTAAAATATAAAAAGAAGAGTAAAAATAATGAAAGAAATAATATAACTCCTATAATTATCAATATCTTTTTCTTCATATTCTCACCCTTAATCATCTAAATAATAAGCGTAATATTCATCATAAGTTAGACCACTATCATAAACCTTTTTAGCAAGATCTTTACCTAAATATCTATAGTGCCAAGCCTCATAACTATACCCAGTAATATCCTCTTTACCTTCAGGATATCTCAAAATAAATCCATATTTATAACAGTTCTCACTGAGCCATTTAAATGTCTCCGTATCTGCAAAATTACTCATATTAGCCCCAGGAGAGAAGACATCTAGTGAAAGCCCTGTTTGATGCTCAGAAAAGTCAGGTCTAGCCGCATACTTATCCGCATATTCTTTACCTCGGTTATCTTCATAATCATCATAAATTTCTTTTTGTTCCTCATAAGATCTATATGAAGAATTAACAATTAAAGTATAGCCATCCTCTTTAGCCGCTTCACTCATTTCCTTAAAAGCATCATATACATCTTTTCTAATTCTATTATTAGGATAAGCATACCAGTTACTCATCTCAACAATATCATCGGGGGCATATTTTTCTGGTAAAGAAGTGTATTTATTAACCAATATCGCATATTCCTTATCCATATCAGTTTTTTTAGTGTTAGTATAAGGTTCACTATCTGCTCCAACATTTACCAAAGAAATAACCTTACTATAATCAACCTTTGTATTTCCATATACATCATCTATATATTTAATATACCTATCATAATTTTTCCAAAGAAAATATTTTTCATTAACTAAAGGAATAAAATCATCTTCATAATCATGTTCTATCGCGTAAGTGATATATTTATCATCAAACTTTAAAATTTCTTTAATTTCATCTTCACTATAACCAACTTCACCAAGTTTATACTCATCACTTGTATACTTTTTATATAAGTTTATGCCTATTATTATCAAAATAATTAATAAAATAATTATCCCAAGAACAATAATAGGACCTTTTTTAATTCTTCTTTTCTTTGTATAATACATACCATCACCACCATCATTATATCATTTTTCTTTCATTTATACTATTAAGAAAACCTTAAATTTATCATTTACACATTGTCAAACATTGTGAGTCTTTGGAGAATGTTACATATCATTATATATGAAGGTAATATTTAGGTAAGATAAGATAACAAAGTCAATAAATAAAACTCTTCAAAATGTAAATTTACATTTAATTTACATCAAACCAAATTTGCACATTTCACTATACAAAAAATAAAATAAATGGTATAATTTTTATATACATAAATAGAGGGTGGTTATATTGAAATACATAGGTTTAGATTTAGGTACCCGTACACTTGGTGTTTCTATATCTGATACAACAAAAACTATCGCAACCGCTTATGGAACCATTAGATTTGATGAAGACAATTATGATGAGGCCATAAGTAAACTATCAACTATTATGGAAAAAGAACCTATTGAAAAAATTATTTTGGGATTTCCCAAAAATATGAATGGTACAGTAGGACCAAGGGCTTTAGTAACCTTAAACTTCAAAAAAAAGTTAGAAGATACCTTTAAAATACCTGTTGATATGCAGGATGAAAGGTTATCAACTAAAGAAGCCAGTGGATATATGATAAAGGCAGATATATCTAGAAAAAAAAGAAAACAAAAAATAGATAGTCTAGCTGCTAATATCATTTTACAAACATATTTGGATAAAAGAAAGGAATGAAAAATATGCAAGAAAATGAAACAGTAAAATTCAAAGCGATTGATGATGAAGGAAGACAATTAGATTGTGAGGCACTATTCTTATTCGAATCTCCAGAAACTAAAAAAAATTACATAGTTTATACAGACCACTCAATTGATAACGAAGGAAATACAAAAGTATATGCATCAATTTATGATCCAAAAGATTTAAAATCTGATGAAAATAATGAATTTGCAGCTTTACCTTTAAAACCAATTGAAACTGAAAAAGAATGGAAAATAATTGAAACAATACTAAATGAAATGCAATCACAAATTGAATCCGCTAGCAATCCTTCAGCAACTTCTCAAACAGAGTAGGTTTTTACCTTGAAAAAAGTTCGTAAATTTAAAGTGGGTAAATTCTTACTCTTTTTATTGCTCCTCATCATAGTATTAATACTAATCTTATTAGGCATTTATAAATATCAAACAAGTGCGGTTAGTTCAAATACTGACCCTAAAACAATTACTGTTGATGAAGGAGATAACTATTTTTCGATTGCTAGTAAATTAAAAGAAAAAAACCTAATTCGTTCAGAAACATTTTATAAATTATATTTAAAACTTGCTAAACCAGACTCTCTAATTACTGGAGACTATGAATTAAATGAAGCAATGAGTGTTAGAGAAATAGTCAAAGTATTAAGTGACAAAGATGGTGGAAAAAATAATACAATCAAATTAACATTTAGGGAAGGATTAAATATTACCCAAATGGCGAAAATTGTCGAAGAAAAGACTGATATCACCGCAAATGAATTCATAAACAAAATAGCTGATAAAACATTTTTACAGAGTCTTCAGCAAGATTATTGGTTCATAACCGATGACATATATAATACAGAAATATATTATCCTTTAGAAGGATATTTATACCCTGACACTTATCACTTCGAACCAAGTGAATTAGATATTGAAACAATAGTTAGAAAAATTTTGGATAATACAAAAGTAAAACTAGAACCATATAAAAATCAGTTGCAAAATGGATCATACAGTATTCATCAAATATTAACTTTAGCATCTATAGTTGAACTAGAAGCCGTATCCGATTCTGATAGAGCTATGGTTGCTGGAGTTTTCTATAATAGATTAAATAATAATTGGTCATTAGGAAGTGATGTTACAACATACTATGCTTCTAAAAAGGCAATGACTGAAAGCTTAACCCAAAGCGATTTAACTGCCTGCAACGGATACAATACAAGATGTACATCAATGATTGGTCTTCCAGTTGGACCTATTGATAATCCAAGTATTAGTTCTATTAATGCCGCATTAAACCCAACTGAAAGTGATTATTATTATTTTGTTGCTGATACCAATAAAAAAGTTTACTTTACAAAAAATGCAACTGAACATGATAGAATAATTTCAAAATTAAAGGATGAAGGAATATGGGCAGCTTAGATGAATTAGAAAAATATGCAAAAGAAAATAATGTTCCAATTATTCAAAAAGATGGACTAAATTTTCTAATAGAATACATTAAAGAAAATAATATTACAAATATTTTAGAAATAGGCACAGCTATTGGTTATTCTGCTATAAACATGGCTTTAATAAATGAAAACATTAAAATAGTAACCATCGAAAGAAATGAAGAAATGTATAACCTAGCTAAAATAAACATAAGAAAATTTAACCTAGAAAACAGAATAACTGTAATATTAAGCGATGCCTTAGAAACCGAAATAAAAGACACCTATGATTTAATATTTATTGATGCTGCTAAAGCTCAATATACTAAATTCTTCGAAAAATATAAATATAATTTAAAAAAATCAGGAACTATAATAACTGACAATTTAAACTTTCATGGATTAGCAGCCCACCCAGAAGAAATCCACAGCAAAAATTTAAGAGCCTTAGTAACTAAAATAAATAATTATAAAGATTTTCTAAAAAATAATAAAGAATTCATCACTACATTTTATGAAATAGGTGATGGAATAGCGGTTAGTAAAAAAGATATATGAAAACACATAAAAAACAATCACATACTTTATTTACCCTAAAATACATACTAAATCTTGACAGTAAATTAAATTTCAAAACGAAAACTATCTAAATAGTTTTCATTTTTTTGTCTAAAAATGTCATACATATGATATAATTGTAATAGTAGAAAAGGGGTATGTATTATGCACGAAAGTGTTGATATAATTAAAATCAAAACCAAAGCTAGAAAAAGTTTAACAGGAAAATATACCGATGTTGTAATTGCTATTTTAATTTATGGGCTTTTAATGGGTATGTGTTACGCCACTGCAGCATTTATAAAAGAACCTCCAATGATAATTTTTTTGGGATTAATTATCACTAGTTTATTTTATATGGGACTACTTCAAATAATGATAAAAATAGCTCGTAATAAAAAAACATCATTTAATGAATTATTTCAAAGAACAGATACTTTCTTTAGATGTGCAGCAATAACAATTGTCTTTATTGCTATTAATGCTGTATGTGCACTATTAGAATTCACAGCTATTAATTCATTATCCGTTTTCATTTCATATCAAACAGATTTAAACATTGCTTTATCATCATTTATGATAGTGGTGGGAATTATTTTAAGTGCAGCTATTATGGTTTTTTGGATTGTATTATTGTTATGTCTTTCCCAAAGCTATTTTATATTATATGATAATGAAGATATGCCCCTAGGAGATATCTTTAGATTGAGTATGGATATGATGGATGGACATAAAACCGACTATTTACTTTTATGTTTAAGCTTTGTAGGATGGATATTTTTAGGAATATTCACCATGGGAATTTTGTATTTATGGTTAATTCCTTATATGGGGGTTAGTATGGTTAACTTCTATGATAAAATAAAAAGAGATGTTAAAATAATCGATGAATAAAGTCATTACAAGTGACTTTTTCTTTTAAAAAAATATAAAGGTGGAAAAAAACACCTTTTTCTGATATAATCTTTTATTGATTGGAGGCATAATATGAGTAAAGTTGCAGCTATAATTAATAATATAGATGAGGCTAAAAATATACAAAACTATATTAATGCCTATCTTTTACCTCTTAAAGATTTAAGTATTAATTATATTCATACATTTTCACTAGAAGAAATAATAGAAATAAAAAAACTAAATAAAGAAATTTTTGCCATTATAAACAAAAATATTCATAATAATGAATTAAAAAAATTAGAAAAAGCTTTAAAAGAAATAGAAAAACTAAACATTAATGGAATCATTTTCTATGACATCGCCCTAGTTAACTTAAAACAAAAGTTAAATTTAAAAACCCCATTAGTATGGAACCAAGAACATTTAACTACCAATTATGGAACAGTAAATTATTGGTATAACAAAGGGATAGAATATGCTTATTTATCTTCAGAACTAACTAAAAGAGAAATAGATGAGATAAAAAATAATACAAAAGCTAAATTATTTGTTAATATATTTGGTTATATTCCAATGTTTACTTCTAGAAGACATTTGGTCAAAAACTATTTAGAAACCTTTAATTTAGATAGTAAACAAAATAATACAATTAAAAAAGAAGGAAAAACATATCCTATCAATGATACTAATTTAGGTACAACAGTTTATTCAGATTATATTTTAAATGCAGTAAATCTTGATTTTTCAAACATTGATTACTTAGTTTTTAATAGTAATTTAATAGATAATAAAGATTTTGAAGAGGTATTAAAAGACTTTAAAGAAAACAAAGAAAATAAATTTTTAAAAGAAACAGGTTTTCTATATAAAGAAACAATATATAAGGTGAAGTAATATGAAAAAACCAGAGTTATTAGCTCCAGCAGGAGATTTAGAAAGATTAAAAATAGCTTTATTATATGGCGCGGATGCGGTATATATAGGTGGTGCATTTAATTTAAGAGCCAATGCCGACAATTTCAAATTAGAAGAAATTAAAGAAGGTGTAGACTATGCCCATAAATTAAATAAGAAAGTTTATGTAACAGTAAATATAGCAATGCATAATAAAGAATTAGAAAAAATAAAGGACTATTTATTTAAACTAGATGAAATAGGCATTGATGCCATTATAGTTAGTGATCCTGCAATTATTAAAATTGCTAAAGAGACAAATTTAGAAATACATCTTTCAACCCAAGCTTCAACCTTAAATAAAGAAGCTATAGAATTTTGGAAAAAAGAAGGAGTAACTAGAATAGTTTTAGCTAGAGAATGCAGCAAAGAAGATATTATAGATATTAAAAATAATATTGATATCGAATTAGAAGTATTTATTCATGGAGCCATGTGCGCATCATATAGTGGAAGGTGTGTCCTTTCAAACTTTCTAACCAATAGAGATTCCAATAGAGGTGGATGTAGTCAAATATGCCGTTGGGACTTTGATTTATATGATGAAAATAAACATTTAGAAGGGGAAAAACCTTTTACTTTTTGTACCAAAGATTTATCAATGGCAAATCATATCCCAGAATTAATTAATATAGGTGTAGATAGTTTAAAAATAGAAGGACGTATGCGTTCAATTTATTATATCGCCACTGTTGTCAAAGTATATAGAAAATTAATTGATGATTATTGTCACAATTCTAAAAATTATGAATATAATTTAAAATATGAAGGCATATTAAGAAGGGTAGCTAATCGTGACTCCATCACTCAATTTTTTGATGGAAACTTTGGGAAAGATGTTCAATATTATAATGGTAGACAAGAAATAACTAATCAAGATTTCCTAGGACTAGTATTAGAATATGATGAAAATATGAAACTCGCTAAACTTGAGCAAAGAAACTACTTCAAAAAAGGCGATAAAGTAGAAATATTTGGTCCAAATAAAACCTTCAAATTCATAGTTCAAGAAATATATGATGAAGATAAAAATCCTATAGATATTGTTAGACATCCTAAACAAATAGTATATCTAAAAGTGCCTGAAAAAGTAAGTGCAAACGATATGATGAAAATATGTTGACAAAGCATAAAATATGTAGTAATATTTTATGGAGTAAATAGAAAACTGAGGTGAAAAACAATGACAAATACAGATGAAGTTTATGTAACTGAACAAGGTTTAGAAGACATGAAAAAAGAACTAGAATACCTAAAAATGGAAAAGAGACCGGCAGTTATTGAAGCTTTAAAAGAAGCCAGAGCCTTGGGCGATTTAAGTGAGAATGCCGAATACGATGCAGCTAGAAATGAACAATCAGAAACTGAAAATCGTATAGCCACTTTAGAAAAACAAATAGAAAAAGCAATCGTTATTAAAAACGTTCAAACCGATAAAGTTTCAGTTGGTAACACTGTTGAATTAGAATATGTTGGTGATAATGATACTGACACTTACACTATCGTTGGTGTTAAAGAAGCAGATCCATTTGCTAACAAAATTTCTAATGAATCACCAATTGCTAAAGCAATTATGGGTGCTAAAGTTGGCGATGTAGCTACTGTTGCCAGCCCAAATGGTGAATACCAAGTTAAAATTGTAGCTATAAGCTAAGGACTATTATGTCCTTTTTTTCATATAAAAATATGATTAATTATTTAGTAATTGATAACAGTAAAATAAGAAATAAATATCGTTGGAAAAGCATATTAGCATATTTGAAGGAAAATTAGAATAAAAAAAACAATCAAATATTTACTTGTTCGCTTGTATAACTATTCGTTATATTATATAATTTATATAGGGGATACATTAACAGTTGAGTGCTTGCCTCCGAAAGGAGGTGGTGAAATGACTAAAAAAGATTTTTTAATCTTTGCTTTAATCATTATCATCCTTCTACTTATAATTTTATTATTTCAATAATGAATTATAAAAAGAAAAAGCACTCAATTTACATTCAGTAGATTAAGTGCAAACCCAATTTGGGCAAGTACTCAACATGAGCATGTTAAGTATTCCCGTTTTTATTTTATGAGAAATCTCTCATCCATATACATCATAACATAAAATTAATTTTTTTTCAATATTTACAAAATTAATTTCTCTTGACTTCTGGTTATATTCCATTTACAATAGAATTAGGGAGGAAGTTCCCGTATGGAGGTTAAATATGAATAATATTGTGTTCTCCATATTGCTAATCTTAATTGGCCTTTTTGTTGGTATTATCTTTATGATAATTTTAAATTCTATTAAATTAATGAATGCTTCTAAAAAAGTTCAAAATTTGCTTGATAATGCAAAAAAAGAAGCAGATAAATTAAAAAGAGATAGTATTTTAGAAGCTAAAGAAGAAAATCATAGATTAAAAGCTGAATTAGATAAAGAAACAAAAGAAAAGAAACAAGAAATTAAAGACTCCGAAGACCGTCTTTTAGCACGTGAAGAGAGTATGGACCGCCGAGACCAAACCCTCCAAAATCGCGAGCAAATGCTAGAAGATAAAGAAAACAATTTGATACTTAAGCAAAAAGAAATTCAAGAAAAGCAAATGGAGTTAGAAGAAACAAAAAATGAACAATTAAAATTATTAGAAAAAATTGCTGGTTATACAAAAAAACAAGCAAGAGAACTAATAATGAAAAAAGTCGAAGATATGATGAATTTAGAAATAACTTCATATATCAAAGATCGTGAGGCTGAAGCAAAACTTCAAGCCGACAAAAACTCTAAAGAAATGTTAGTTGGAGCAATGCAAAGATATGCTGCCGATATAGCTGGAGAACAAACAGTTACTGTAGTTACTCTACCAAACGATGAAATGAAAGGTCGAATTATTGGTAGAGAAGGAAGAAACATTAGAACAATTGAAGCTGTGACAGGGGTTGATTTAATTATTGATGATACTCCAGAAGCTTTAGTTCTATCAAGTTTTGACCCATATAGAAGAGAAATAGCTAGACTTACTCTAGAAACATTAATTAAAGATGGTAGAATTCATCCTAGTCGTATTGAAGAGGTTTACGATAAAACCGTTAAAGAAATGAAAGCTAATTTAATTGAAATCGGTAATAATGCCTTATTTGAATTAGGTATTACTAAAATGGAACCTGAGTTAGTTGAAACTATTGGTAAATTACAATTTAGAACAAGTTATGGACAAAATGCCTTAAAACATTCATTAGAAGTTGCTAATTTAGCAGGACTTTTGGCTGGTGAATTGGGTGAAAATATAACATTAGCTAAAAGAGCAGGACTTTTACATGATATTGGTAAAGCAATCGACCACGAAGTTGAAGGTAGCCATGTTGAATTAGGCGCTAATTTAGCTAGAAAATATGGTGAAAATGAAATAGTCATCAATGCTATTGAATCCCATCATGGCGATACTGAACCAACTAGTGTTATTAGTACTCTTGTTGCTATTGCTGATACTCTTTCAGCATCAAGACCAGGAGCTAGAAATGATTCATTAGAAAATTATATCAAAAGATTAACTGAACTTGAAGAAATTGGTAATGATGTCGAAGGTGTCGAAAAAGCCTATGCTGTTCAAGCTGGTAGAGAATTAAGGGTAATAGTAAAACCAGAAGAAATAGATGACTTAGAAAGTCATAAGATTGCCCGTGACATTAAAAATAAAATCGAAGAAAACTTACAATATCCTGGAACTATTAAAGTTGTTGTTGTAAGAGAAACTAGAGTGACTGAAGAAGCAAAATAATGCTTCTTTTTTATTTACACTTTTCGCGAAAAATGAAAATCTTTGGAGAATGTGGTAATTAATCAAATAAAACAAGTCATAAAACAATCCTATAAGAAACATAATCTAATAAAAAACTTATTACCTTTACACTTTTAAAAAATATGGAAATCTTTGAAGAAAATTACTTATATAGTAGGGTTTTCATTAGAAGTTATATTACTTCCAGATTTAATTCCTACATAAAGTACAATTAAAGCCGCAATAAAATTAAACAAACTCGCATCTATTTGCAAATCCGCAAACTCATCTTCTAAATTATATTTCTCCTTAACACTTTTATCTCTAATATTAATATAAATAAAGATAGCTGCAACAACAAACATAACAGTCCTATTAAAAAGCAAAATATCATAGCTTTCTTTCTCAGTATAAATTGTTTTTTTATCCTCAAGTCCAAGTAAAAAATTATATGATAGAGAAATAGATATAATTGTTGTGAAAAGTAATATAACTGATAACACGATTTGAACTTTAACAAGCTCCGCTTCTTCTAAATTGTAATTTGTCATTCACTTTCCCTTAATTTTTTAAGTTCTAAAAGTTCACTAACTGTCACAAATTTGTAACCTTGTTTTTTCAAATTTGAAATGATGTCCTCCAAAGCATTTAAAGAATACTCGTGATTATCATGCATTAAAATAATACTTCCGCTTTTGACATTTGGCAAAACATTTTTCAAAATTTTATCTTTAGTTTTAACTTGCCAATCTCTAGAATCCACATCCCATAAAACAAATTTTAAATCAGTATAACTTTTTAAGGTGTTAGTATAACCACCATATGTTGGTCTAAATAAAGTTGGAGAAAAACCTGTTACACGTTTAATAGCTTCTTGTGTTTTATTTATCTCTTCTTGAAATTCTTCCTTAGATAACCTTGTAAGTAATTTATGATCATAAGAATGATTTCCTATTTCACTTCCTTCCTTAAGCATCCTTATCAAAGTGTCGCCATAAAAATCCACCTTGTTTCCTATTAAAAAGAAAGTCCCACATGCATTATATTTTTTCAAAACATCCAAAATCTTTTCTGTATACTTACTAGGTCCATCATCAAAAGTAAGTGCAACCACCTTATCATCCAGTGAAACATTTCTTTTCTTTATAGATAAATAAGTATCATTTCCTTCATTTTTATCAATATCTACTAGCATTTTTAAACTATCTAAAGGAATATCTAAATAAATAAGTTCATCGTGTTTACTCTTAATCTCCGCCGGATTAAAATATAAAGTTAAATTTTCATCATCTATTGTAAAATAATCATAACTAACATTACTTAAATAATCCATATCCGCATCTTGGTATTTTTCTAAAAGCTCTTTTTTTATTTCATAATCTAAGCCATTTAAATCCTCAACTAAATCTTCCATTGATAAAAACTTATCATTTGTTTTATTGTAAGTAAAAGTCTTAATCTTATTTATTACTTTATCAGTAACTATTTCCGTTTGTAAACTTACATTGATAATATCATTATTTATTTCTTTATATGTATAAGAAATATTAAGTTCTGGTGTAGAAGAAGACTTCATATTTTTAAAATTATAATATGTTTGATTAACATACGCACTAATTTTGTCATCCAAAACATTTATATTAGTAACCGGGTAGTTAATTGACACAAATCCATCTTCCGCATTTATATAACTTTCGACACTTTTTTCTTTTTCACAGCCACAAAGTAATAAAATAATTATCAATAGCACAATTATTTTTTTCATCAAAACCACCCTCAAACAAGTATATGTTTAGCAAAAAAAAATATACATAAAAAGCGAACATTTTACCTTTCGCACTTACAAAATATCCATCAATTTCAAAAAAACAAAAAACGTAAAAATCAAAAAAACAAAAAAACAGAAAATTTAAAAAAAGTTATTTTAATCAAAAAACAAAAAAAGAAAAGAAAAATATAAAAACTATAAAAAGCATTATAAAATAAAGGAAAAAATCAAAATAAAAAAACGTACAGAGGACACCAATATTTTAAAAAAATTAAAAATCACAAAAACGTAAAACTTTACAAAATAAATTTTTTTGAATTTTCCTTTAAAAATAAAGGACTGTCAAAAGCCACTGAAAAAAGTTTTAAAAAAACGAACATTTTCTATTGACTCAAGCTATCTAGCGGTATATAATCAAGTTAGAAAATATGGGAGGTACTTATGACAATTGAAGAAGAAAAATTAGATTACCTGACTGTTATTAAACGAAGTGGTAAAAAAGTAGCTTGGAACGGTACAAAAATCGCTCTAGCTATTAAAAAGGCTTTTGATAGTCTAGAAAAAGATGAAGAAAATCATTATTCTGAAAAGGATGTAAACAAAGTTTATAATGCTGTTATTAAACACATTGAAAAAGATTATAAAAATGAAGAAAAGATCAAAATTGAAGCAATACAAGATTTAATAGAAGCTGAACTTCAAAAACAAGGTTATCCAGATGTATATAAAGCATTTGCTGATTACCGTGAAAGAAGAAACATTTCAAGACAAGTTTTCTTTGGTGAAAAGAAACAACACAAATTTTTAAAAGCTCTAGAAAGCTTGGGACTAAAATCTGCATCTGAAGTAAATGACAAAAGGGAAAATGCCAATGTTGATGGTGATACAGCTATGGGTACAATGCTTCAGTATGGATCTACAGTTTCTAAAGAATTTGCCAAAGCATATTTAATGAAACCAAGATTTGCTGAAGCTCATGATAATGGTGACATTCACATTCATGACATGGACTTTTTACCAATGGGAACAACAACTTGTTGCCAAATCGATTTAAATAAATTATTCAAAAATGGCTTTTCAACAGGACATGGTTATTTGAGACAACCAAAAGACATTATCAGTTATACAGCTTTAGCCGCTATAGCTATTCAAGCAAACCAAAATGATCAGCACGGTGGTCAAGCCATCCCAGCCTTTGATTATTATATGGCACCAGGTGTTCTTGCAACTTTCAAAAAACAATTAAAACAAGCAATTTACGATTATCTTGATTTAACTGATTTAGAATACTATATAAATATGGATAGAGTAGCCAAAGAAATCGATAAAATTAAAACTATTGAAATTGACTTAAGTATGTTTGATCCATTCACAAAAGATTCAGAGCAAGTAAAAAGGTTATTTAAAAAAGCCTATGAAAAAGCTTATGAAAAAACCGATAGACAAACATATCAAGCTATGGAAGCATTTATTCATAACTTAAATACCATGCATTCAAGAGCTGGTGCTCAAGTTCCATTTTCATCAATTAATTTTGGAACTGATACATCACCAGAAGGAAGAATGGTTATGAAAAATTACTTGTTAGCCACTGATGCTGGATTAGGTAATCATGAAACTCCAATATTCCCAATATCAATATTCAAAGTAAAAGAAGGAGTTAATTATAATAAGGAAGATCCAAACTATGATTTATTTAGATTAGCTTGCGAAGTGTCAGCAAAAAGATTATTTCCAAACTTCTCATTTATAGATGCTCCATTTAATCTAGAATATTATGACCCAAATAATTTTGAAACCGAAGTAGGTTATATGGGATGTAGAACAAGAGTTTTGGCAGACATTACATCAGATTATCCAGTAACCCCAGGTAGAGGAAATCTATCATTCACATCTATTAACTTACCAAGATTAGGTATTAAACACGGAATTGTCAGTGGAGAAACAGATTTAGATGGCTTTTTCAAAGAATTAGAAGATTTAATGGACTTGGTAAAAGATCAATTACTCGAAAGATTTGAAATTCAATGTTCAAAAAGAATATACAATTTCCCATTCTTGTTAGGTCAAGGTGTATGGATGGATAGTGAAAAATTAAAACCAAATGATAGATTAAGAAAAGTCTTAAAACATGGCACATTAACAATAGGGTTTATTGGTTTAGCTGAATGCTTAAAAGCTTTAATAGGTAAACATCATGGAGAAAGTGAAGAAGCACAAGAATTAGGATTAAAAATAATTGGATTTATGAGAAAGAAGTTAGATGAATACTCTAAAGAATATAATTTAAATTTCTCATTAATTGCAACCCCAGCTGAAGGTTTATCAGGTAGATTTACTAATATCGATAAAGCTATATATGGAAAAATAAAAGGAGTTACTGATAGAGAATATTACACTAACTCATTCCATGTACCAGTTTATTATAATATATCAGCTGTCAAAAAAATACAACTTGAAGCTCCATATCATGCCTTTACTAATGGCGGACATATTACATATGTTGAATTAGATGGTGATACAGCTATGAATGTTGATGCATTTGAACAAATAATAAGAGTTATGCATGATAATGGTATTGGTTATGGCGCAATCAATCACCCAGTAGATAGAGATCCAGTATGTGGTTATACCGGTGTTATTGGTGATTTTTGTCCGGGATGTGGACGTAAGGAAGGCGAAGGCGTTCCAATGGAAAGAATAAAAAACGCAAGTTTAAACACTTGTGGTGGAAGATAGGAGGAAATTAAAATGAAAGCAGATGAAAAAAAAGTAGGAGAAGGAGTTAAATTCGAAAGAATTAGAAGAATTACTGGTTATTTAGTAGGAACTACAGATAGATTTAACAATGCCAAAAGATCTGAAGAACATGATCGTGTAAAACATAGTACTGCTGGTCTTATGAAAGCCGCTAAATAATGCAAATACGTTTAGCCAGCGACTTACAACCAGATAGTATAGTCGATGGACTAGGAATAAGAACCGTCATTTGGACTCAGGGGTGTAGCCATAATTGTGAAGGTTGTCACAATCCAACCACCCATGATTTTCAAGGCGGCTTTTCTGTAGGTGTAGATGAAGTAAATAAAGAGTTAGATACTCTTTTGGGCCAGCAAGGCATCACCTTATCAGGTGGTGATCCGATGTTTCAAGCTAAAGCCTGTGCTAAAATAGCCAAACATGCCAAAGAACTTGGTTTAAATGTTTGGTGTTATACCGGCTTTACTTATGAAGATGTACTAAAAAGTAAAGATATGATGGAACTTTTAAAATATGTTGATGTTTTAGTTGATGGCAAATTTGATATTAAAGAGTTTAGCTTAAACCTCGACTTTAGAGGTTCTAGAAATCAAAGGATTATTGATGTTCAAAAAAGTTTAAAAGAAGAAAAAGTTGTTCTAATTGATAAATACATGAAAGAACGTACTCATGTGATTGAAGTTCCAAGAAAAAAACATGTATACATATAAGGAGAAATATGAATAAAGAAGGATTAAGAAAATTAAGCTATGGTGTATATCTTATAAATACAGTAAATAGTGGCTGTGTTGTAAACACATTAATTCAAGTTACAAATGATAAAGTAATAGTTGCTATAAATAAAGATAACTACACCAATAAAATGTTAAAAGAAAACAAAAAATTCAATGCCACAGTTTTGACAAAAGAAACTGATATGAAGGTTATTCAAACATTTGGTTTTACAAGCAGTAAAGATAATGACAAATATAAAAACTTCCAAATAGAAAAAGATTCCAATAATATTCCTTATATAAAGGATCACATGGCATCTTTAATCGAATGTGAAGTCATAAACAAAATAGATTTAGATACACATACCATATTTATTGCAACTGTAACAAATACTAAAAATCTATCAGATGAAGAAGTAATGACATATGATTATTATCACAAAGTAAAAAATGGTGTAACCCCACCAAAAGCTCCGACATATGAAAAACCTAAAAAAGGTTATAGATGTCCAATTTGTGGTTATATCTATGAAGGAGAAAATTTACCTGATGATTTTGTATGTCCAATCTGTGGAGCTCCTGCTAGTATATTTGAGAAAATAGAATAAACTATTTTCTTTTTCATTGACAATTTATTTTACCTTTGATATTCTAAAAGAGAAGGTAGGCGAGAACATTGAAAAAATTTTTTAAAATATTATGTATAATGTTAGTGGTTTTTACAATGTCAGGTTGTATGAAAATGAATGCTGATATGAGTATTCATAAGGATAAAAGTATGGATTATTCAGTTACATTTGCCTTTGATAAAAGTATGTGGCAAAGCCATAAAGGGCAGTCTTTTATAAGTGGTGATGAATTAGATAATATTGAAGAACAAGGTTTCAAAATGACAGAATATTCTGATGACTCAATGACAGGATATACATTTACTAAAAGCTTTAACAACATTGATGATATTAGTAGTGAAAATGAAACCACAATGAACTTAAATGAAAGTATAGAAGATAGTAAAGATTCTGATATGTTCACTGTTAAAAAAGGATTCTTTAAAAACACTTATACTTTAAAAATGGAAAATAGTACATCTAGTGAAGTTCAAAGTGAAGCAGAAATTCAAAGTGGAAGTGGAAACCCTGAACAAAGTACTGATACATCAAATGTAGATTTATCTGCACTCACTAGTAGCCTAGATATGAAATTCAATGTCACTTTACCATATAAAGCTATAAGTAGTAATGCCACAACAACAGAAAATGATGGAAAAACATTAGTATGGAATTTAATGGATACAAATCTTAAAAACATCGAATTTTCTTTTGAAATATACAATATGACCAATATTTATATCACAATTGGAATTGCTATTATCATAACTATTATAGTAATAATAATTATAAAGAAAAGAAAGCCAAAAGCTCCAGTAGCTACTCCAGTTCCAGTTAACGATAATCGGGTAAATATAAGTGAACCAACTTTAGAGCCAGTAACACCAATAACTACAGAAACTCAAATGCCAACGAAGGAACTAAATCAAAAGACTTTAACTGATAATCAAGAAGATAACAGTTCTGTAGAAATTTTGATGACATCAGAAGAAACAAACGAACCAGAAAATACAGTTGAAACACCTGAATCTACAGAAACACTAATGCTCGATAATGATTCAAATATCATTTTTGATGAAGAGCCAAAAGGTGAAATCAAATAGCACGAAATTTAAGAAAGTCTAATTATAGACTTTTTCTTATTAATATCTTTGAAAAAAATAACAGATGTGCTAAAATGATAATATAAAGGGGTGATTTAATGAGAAGAAAAACATACGTTGATGAAGAAGGAAATACAATTGATCAAAACTTTGAAAATAAAAAACCACTATTACGTTTTTTCTTCGTTTTTGGAACTCTTTTGCCGATAGTAATAATTGTATTTATTGTCATGGCAGTTGTTCAAAACAATAACTGTACACAAATATATGATACTTTAAAAACTACAAGCTTAAATTATGCAAAAGATCAAGGAACTCTTCCAACAATAGAAGGTGAATATGTTAATGTAAGGTTAGATGATCTATATGATGAAGAATATTTAAGCAGCACAAGCACAAATAATTCATTATGTTCAGGTAGTGTAAAAATTACAAAATACAAAGATGAATATGTTTATACAATAGATGCTAAAAACTGTGGAGAATGTTCAGTTAATAAAAAATATGGCGCATGGAGTAGTGAACAGTCATCATATCCTTCTGGTAAAGCCATTGTTGATGTTATTCCTTATTATAATTATTATGATAGAGAAGTAAGTATAACCAGCTGGTCTAATTACTATGATGATTCCGAGCTATCTGATGAAACATCAGAATATGGTATTAGATTACCCCTTGATGAAACAACATTACCATCAATTCCAAAAGAAGGAACAATCACTAATATAGAAAATGACACCACATATTATTACCGTTATCGTGATCGTAGATGGAAATGGTATGACATAGAAGGAGATTATTCAGATTTTTCTTCAGAACAACCAGCCAACTATGCTAATAAAGATGAAAATACTGAACAGTATACTGATTGGTCGGAGTATTCATTAAATTATCCAGAAGAAAAAGATTATCGTACAATTCAAAGTGCTACCGGTTATAAATTTTACTATTTAAATGATAAAAATGAAAAAATTTACTATAATAGCGGAAAATATAGTGCTAGAGATGATGTCAACACAACAAAATATAATAGAACCGAACAAGAGACGGCCACCTTATATCGCTATCGTGATAAGCAGTGGCGATGGTATAATGGAACCAAACGTAGATATAGTACATTAACATCTAGTCAGCCAACAGGACTTCCATATAAAGATATAGAAACCGAAACCCTTGGAAATCCGACATCTTGGGATGAAAAAAGTCATGTAACATCTGAAAATCAGGAATATAGAGTTGAAGAAAGAAAAATAATGACCAGATTTAGAGTAGAATATGAAATCTTATCATTAAAGGTACTTAAAAATCCTTTAAATCGTAAAGATTTTGAAAATAAAGTTAAAATGACTGTACAAGAATTTTATTCAAACAAAAATTACAAATTAGAAGTAACATATAAATTCAAATATCGTAAAAGCTAGATTTATTTCTAGTTTTTTTTCATATAATTAAATATGAAAAAAATTCATTTAAAAAGAAAAAATAGATTATATAAAATGAAACCAATAAATATTATTGCCATTTTTATTGTAATTACTTTATTGTGCTTATATTTAATTTTTGGCTATATAAAAAATAGAATTATGCCATCTCTTTTTGAATATGGAAGTTTAGAAGCAAAAAAATTTTCAAGTATCATAATTAATGATGCTATTGATAAATATATAACAGATAAAATAGATGTAGAAAATTTGTTTATATTAATCAATGATAATAATGGAGAAATTAAATCAATTGATTTTAATACATCTTTAATAAATAAATATCTAACAAACGCTACAAAAAGTATTCAAAAAAACTTAAAATATGTTGAAGAAGGCAATATAAAGAAAGTTGAATATAAAGCTGACCTTTTAGATTCTTATGATGAAAAATCATTAAAAAATGGCGTAATTTATTATCTGAACAGTGGATTTATCTTTAATAATCCAATATTCGCAAATTTTGGCGCTCAAATACCTATTAAAATTTCACTAACAGGTGATGTTATAAGTAATATATCAACAGAAATAACTAATTATGGAATTAATAATGCTTTAATAAAAGTATATGCCAATATAAAAATAACAGAAAACATAATATTGCCGTTTTATGATAAAGAAATAGAGGTAGAGAGTAAGGTTCCGGTTGCCTTAAAATTAATTAGTGGCACTGTTCCAAGTTATTATGGTAACTTAAATACAACCACACCATCTTTAACTCTTCCAAGTGATTAAATTATGGTATAATATTTATAGGTGATTAAATGAAAACATATCAAATAAATGAAAATACATATGAATTAATAAAAGATTATAAAAATGGTTTTGACTATGAAGCTATAAAAGAAAGATACACTGAATATTTTGATGATTATGATTACATTTTAGGTGATTGGTCTTACGGAAAATTAAGATTAAAAGGATTTTGTAATAAAAATAATTCAAAATTTAAACCCATAAATGATATAGACAAAGCCGAAGAATATATTAAGACAAATGGAGCTTATGACTGCAAATACTTTATTTTAAAAAAAATATACAACTAATTGTATATTTTTTCCATATAAATTAACTAGTCAAATATCTAATAATCTGATATAATTAATAAATGATAGGAGGCACATCCATGGAACTAAAAGAAACTATAAATTTATATGTAAAATACCAAAGCAAAATAAATGAATTATGGAGGTCACTTTGACCCTGAAAACAAACAAAAACATATAAAAGAATTAGAAGAAGAAATTACAAACCCAAATTTTTGGAATGATAAAAAACATAGTGAACAAGTAATATCAATATTAAATAGTGAAAAAAAAGTTTTAGAAGATGTCAAAAACCTATTAAATGAAACAAATGATTATTTAGAAATGGCTAAATCCATAGAACCAAATGATGAAGAAAGTTTAAAATGGCTTGAAAATGAAAGTAAAACTTTAAGTCAAAGAGTAGATGAACTTGAGACATTGATTTTATTAAATGATGATTATGATAAAAATGATGCGGTTTTAGAAATTCATTCAGGCGCTGGTGGAACAGAAGCCTGTGATTGGGCTAATATGTTATATAGAATGTATACAAGATATGCTGAAAAAAAGAAATACAAATTAGAAGTAATTGACCAGCAACCAGGACTTGAAGCCGGAATAAAAAGCATTACTGTCATAGTTAAGGGACTATATGCCTATGGATATTTAAAAAATGAAAAAGGAATTCATAGATTAGTCAGAATATCACCATTTGATTCGGGAGCTAGAAGACATACATCATTTGCTTCAGTAAGTGTCACCCCAGTAATTGATGACAAAGTTAAAATAGACATCAATGAGAAAGATTTAAAAATCGATGTTTTCCACAGTAGTGGAGCTGGCGGTCAAAGTGTAAACACCACTGATAGTGCTGTTAGAATAACTCATTTACCCACAGGAATTGTTGTAACCTGTCAAAATGAAAGAAGCCAAGTTCAAAACAAAGCTAAAGCCATGCAAATATTAAAAAGTAAGTTGTATGAAATAGAATTAGAAAATAAAAGAAATGAATTAAAAGAATTAAAGGGTGAACAAAGAGATATTAATTTCGGTTCCCAAATTAGAAGTTATATTATGCATCCATATTCTTTAGTAAAAGATCATAGAACAAACTGTGAAGAGACCAACGTCACTAAAGTAATGGATGGAGATTTAGATAAATTTATAAACGCTAATTTAAGGAGGAATGCCGGATGATATTTGCTAAAAAAAAGCAAATAGATAGTACTAATTTGTTGAAAGAAATTACTAGTAGTAAAAAACTAAAAAGATATATTCAGTTTTTTATCGGTGTTTTTTTATCAGCTGCTGCCTTCAACATTTTTCTAAAACCATGTAATTTAATCTATGGTTTAAGCGGATTATCAATTATAACTGAAAAATTTTTAAATATTGATCCATCATTAGTAATTTTAATCGGTAACGTGCTTTTATTAATTGCTAGCTTTGTATTTCTTGGATTAGAAAGGACAAAACCAACAATCGTAGGGTCCATTTTATACCCACTATTAGTTAAGGCTACTGAATTTTTTCCAAACTACATTGATTTGGGTGATACAGAGATGATAGTCATTGCCCTTTGTGGAGCTCTTGTAAGTGGTATTGGCACAGGCTTAGTTTTTAAAAACAACTTCACAACAGGTGGCACGGATGTATTAAAACAAATCTTATCTCATTATGGTAAAATGCCTTACAGTAAAGCTAATATATATTCTGAAGGTCTAATTATGTTAGCTGGTGGTATTTTCTTTGGGTGGCAATCATTTATATATTCATTTATAAGCTTATACTGTTCAGGAATGATTAGTGATAGAGTAATATTAGGTATTTCAGAATATAAAACATTAGAAATTATAACTACTGAAGAAAAAGCCATCAAAGAATTTATTATGGAAACCTTAAATCATGGTGTAACTGAAATAGAAGCTCAAGGAGGATATACCAATAAAAAGAAAAAAGTATTATTATGTGCAATACCAACAAGAGAATATTTTGTTGCAACAGAAGCCATAAAAAAACTAGACCCAGAAGCTTTTGTAATAGTAATTGATACTTATGAAATAAAGGGACATAAATCTTAAGTAGAAAGAAGTGATATTGTGGATTTAATTAGAATGACAAATGTTAAAAAAACATACAAAACAGGTGTCACCGCTATACAAGACTTAAATCTAACCATAGCTAAAGGTGATTTTGTCTTTATAATCGGTTCAACTGGTTGTGGAAAAAGTACCTTAATAAAAATGCTTTATAGAGAAGAAAAACCATCATCAGGACAAATAATAGTTGGTGGAATAGATGTTGGTAAACTAAGAAATAGGAAAGTATATAAAATAAGAAGAAAAATAGGTGTTGTATTCCAAGACTATAAACTACTTCCAAAATCAACAGTCTATGAAAATGTTGCTTTTGCTCTAGAAATATTTGGACTTCCAAAAGAAGAGATACATGCCAAAGTCATTAAAGTTTTAGAATTAGTTGGATTAAAAAACAAAATAAAAAATTATCCATCACAATTATCAGGTGGAGAACAACAACGTGTGGCTATTGCTAGAGCCATTGTCAATGGCCCAAAATTATTAATCTGTGATGAACCAACAGGTAACTTGGACCCATCAACTGGTATGGAAATTATGGAAGTATTAGAAGAAATCAACAAATTAGGCACAACAATTATTATGGTTACTCACGATATAAACATTGTTAAAAGAATGAATAAAAGAGTTATTGTATTAGATTCTGGTAGAGTCTTAAAAGATTATGAGAAAGGAACATATAGTAATGAAAACATTTAGAATTATTGGAAGAAACTTTAGAGATGCCTTTAAAGGTGTCTTCAGAAACTTTTCACTATCATTTGCCTCTATCTCATGTATAACTATAACTCTAATTGTTGTTGCCGTATCCATGGTTTTATCTAATAATGTTGATAATTTCACAAAACTGGTTGAAAGGGATGTCACAATAGTTGCCTTTATAGACAATGAATTAAGTGATGATCAAATTGATGAAATAAAGGATAAAATAAGTGTTATTGATAATGTTGATACATATGAATTTCGTTCTAAAATGGATATAACTAAAGAAATGCGTGAATCATCAGAAGTCTTTGATAGTATAATGAAAAATTGGACTGATGATGAAAATCCAATTCAAAATACTTTCCAAGTAAAAGTGAAGGACATTGAAAAAATTGACAATGTTGCTAAGCAAATCGAAAAAATTGATGGTATAACCTTAGTTAAATATGGTGAAGGAATGGTTGAACAATTAATTTCTACATTTGATTTTGTTCATAAAATCTGTATTGGTGCGGTTATTGCCCTAATCTTAGTTACCGCTTTCTTAATTTCTAATACTATTAAAATTACAATTAATTCTAGACAAAGAGAAATTGGTATCATGAGATTAATTGGAGCATCTAACTTAAATATTAGAATTCCATTCATCATCGAAGGTTTATTACTTGGAGCATTAGGCTCAATAATACCAATCTTAACTACAGTTTATGGATATAATGCACTATATAGAAACTTTGATGGTCATTTATTCTCACCATTTATTAAATTGATTGAACCAGTACCGTTTGTCTATACAACCTCATTAATATTATTAGGTATTGGTATTGCCGTTGGTATGTTTGGTTCATGGCGAGCAGTAAGAAAATACTTAAAAATTTAATTTACAAACTCTGGTTCATTTCAGAGTTTTTTCTATACTTTATGAAAATATTGTGATATGATTAAAGTAGAGAGTAGGGGTTAAAATGATTGAATTTAAAAATGTCAGTAAAATCTATAAAACTAAAAAAGGAGTAGAAACTAAAGCCTTAAATAATATCAACTTGAAAATTGGTAATAAAGGCCTAGTTTTTATAGTAGGTAAATCTGGTAGTGGTAAATCAACTATGTTAAACTTACTAGGCGGACTAGATAATATAACAAGCGGTAAACTATTCATAAATAATAAAGACATAAGTAAATTTAAAAACAAGCAGTATGATGCATATAGAAATACTTATGTTGGTTTCATATTCCAAGAATTCAATATTTTAGAAAATTATAATGTTTATGAAAATATTGAACTAGCTCTAAGACTTCAAAACAAAAAAGCAGAAAAAGAAACAATTGATAACTTACTAAATAAATTAGGGCTAGAAAATTTAGATGAAAGAAAAATAAATGAATTATCAGGAGGACAAAAACAAAGAGTAGCTATCGCTAGAGCCCTAATCAAAAACCCTGAAATAATCTTAGCTGATGAACCAACAGGAAACCTTGACCAAACATCTAGTAAACAAATCTTTGATTTATTAAAAGAAATATCTAAAGAAAAACTAGTTATAGTCGTATCTCATGACATGGAATCCGCAAAAAACTATGCCGATAGAATAATCGAAATATCAGATGGAAATATAATAAATGACACAAATCCAGAAATAGAATTAACCGAAGAAAAATTCAATCTAAAAAAATCTAAACTACCATTTTCTTATAGTATTAAAATGGCTTTAAAAAGCTTAACCATTAAACCATTTAAACTATTAATGACCTGCATTCTAACCGCTATGGCCTTAATATTTATGGGCTTTACCATTAACTGTTATTTATTTAATGAACCAGAATTTATAGCTAAAACATTAAATGATAATAATAGACATGTCTATAGTATATCTAAAACAAAATTTGATGGTGACGGAGGTTCTTATCCCACACCTCTTACAGATAAAGATGTAAAAGAAATAGAACAAATAACTGGTTCAAAAGTAAATAAAGGGTATAACTTAAAAAATAATGAATACCCTTTAGACTTTGAATTTGGAGAAGTAGATCTAAATAATAGACCTCATTATTATATTAGAACTCCATTTATAATTAATTATATTGAATTAGAAGATAAAAAAATTCCAGGAAAAATTATTGGTAATCTTCCAACAACTGATAGAGAACTTGTAATCCATAAATATTTAGCTGAATACATGATAAAATACGGTGTTGTTGATAGTGATAATAACCTATATAAACCAGCAACTATCGAAGACTTAATAAACTCAAAACATGAATTAAAATTAGGTGAAAATAACGTAACAATAAGTGGGGTTGTTGATGATGATAATTCACCTTTAGAAAAATACAAAGATGGCTCTAATATATATGACTTTGATTTAAGAACTTTTTATAGTGATATATATGCTGATGCATCAAGTAATGTTTATGTAAAAGGTTTTACTAAAACTGTAAAATTAAATAATACTGCCATTAATCTTTTAGATGGAATATATATAGAAAAAGTAATTGATAAAAAAAATGAATACGATCAGTGGAATGGCGAAAGCGGTTTTAAAAATATTAAAGATAATGCCAAAGAAGTAATAACTAAAGATGGATTAAAGGTTATAAACACTTTAGCTAAAAATGAAGTGGTTTTATCTATAAAAGCCATGCAGAAAATGGACTCTAATTATGAACAAGGACTAGCACATTATCTTAAGCAAAACATGAATATCTCTTATAATATGGCTGTTCAAACATATACTCAAAATTATATGCAAACAGAAAATTTTGATAATATTAAAATTAAATTATATGATAACCGTGAAGGAATAGATGAAACTAGAGATGTTAAAATCATCGGCATCATCATTGATGAAAACTCTTATATCAGTAATGAATATGCTGAAGAATATGATATCCAAACAAAATATTTAAATAGCTTATTTGTTTATGATGATGATCTAAATCATCTAATAAAAATGTTTAAAAACTTTAAATACGATAATGGATTAAATATGACCCATGAAGGAGTAGAGTACACCTACAACGTTTATGGTGTAAGTGCAAACGATCTTAATGAAATCATTAGTACGTATATAGTTTTAAAAAATTATATTTTAATAGTAAGCCTAGTTTTCACAATCTTTGCTATCTTACTATTCTCAAACTTTATTGGTGTATCAATCTCATATTCTAAAAAAGAAATCGGAATATTAAGAGCCTTAGGAGCTAGAAATAAAGACACCTTAAAAATATTTGCTTATGAAGCTCTAATTATTGGAATTATATCTTGGATTATATCAATAATTGGTTGGAATTACACTTGTGATTTATTAAATAAAAGTATGTTTGGTAACGCATATTATATTTTAAATGGCTTTGTTAAAAGTTCACTAATACCTATTGGAATGTTTATTTTCACCATAATCATATCAGTAATTATAACCGCAATTGCTATTAGAAAAACAAATAAAATAAAACCAATAGATGCTATATTAAATAAAAGGTAGGAATTAAAATGATAGAGTTTAAAAATGTCAGTAAAATCTATAAAACAAAAAAAGGTGTAGAAACCAAAGCCCTAAACAATATCAATTTAAAAATTGGTAATAAGGGTATGGTTTTTATAGTAGGTAAATCTGGTAGTGGAAAATCTACCATGTTAAACTTACTAGGTGGACTAGATAATATAACAAGTGGTAAACTATTCATAAATAATAAAGACATAAGTAAATTTAAAAACAAACAGTATGATGCATATAGAAATACTTATATTGGTTTTATATTTCAAGAATTCAATATCTTAGAAGAGTATAATGTTTTAGAAAACATTGAATTAGCTCTAAGACTTCAAAATAAAAAATCATCTAAAGAAGAAATTGATAATTTATTAAAAAAACTCGGACTAGAAAATTTAGATCAAAGAAAAATAAATGAACTATCAGGAGGACAAAAACAAAGAGTAGCTATCTCGAGAGCCCTAATCAAAAACCCTGAAATAATTCTAGCCGATGAACCAACTGGAAACCTTGACCAAACATCTAGTAAACAAATCTTTGATTTATTAAAAGAAATATCTAAAGAAAAACTAGTTATAGTCGTATCTCATGACATGGAATCCGCAAAAAACTATGCCGATAGAATAATCGAAATCTCCGATGGAAATATAACAAACGATACTAATCCAGAAACTGAAACAAAAGAAGAAAAATTCAATCTAAAAAAAGCAAAACTACCTTTTTCATATAGCTTTAAAATGGCCCTAAGAGGCTTAACCCATAAACCATTCAAGCTAGTGATGACCTGCATTTTAACTGCCATGTCTTTAATCTTTATGGGTTTCACTATAGGCTGCTTAATCTTTGATAAAGAAACATTTATAACAAATACCATGAAAGATAATAATAAATTTGTTTATATTATAGGTAAAACAAAATATTATGGACGCAGTGATTCTAAAATATTACCTCTTAATAATCAAGATATAAGTAATATAAAAAAAGCCACCAACTCTACTTTAAATCAAGCATATAGCTTATATGATAATGAACAAATGCTAGAATTTACTTATGGTAATCAAGATGAAAATACACAACAGTATTTTAGTATCTCTCCTATAATTAGAGATTATGTTGAAATAGAAGATAATAAACTTCTAGGAAAAATTATTGGAAGTCTTCCAACAACCGATAGGGAACTTGTAATTCATAAATACTTAGCTGAATATATAATAAAATTTGGTGTTATGGATAATGAAAATAAAATATATAAACCTAATAGTATTGAAGAGTTAATAAACTCAAACCATCAAATAAAATTAGGAGGTAATTTTATCACTATAAGTGGAGTTATTGATGATGACAATAGTTTATTTAAAGAGTATAAAAATAAAAAAGAATTTAAAAACGATAATTTATATGCTCACTATGAACAAACCTATGCAAGTTTAAGTTCTACCGCCTATGTAAAAGGATTCACCAAATCAGCTAAACTAAATAATAATAAAGAATTAATTTTAGATAAAATGTTTTTAACAGAAGTTATGAATACATATGGAATGTCATCAGAAGAAATGTCTACCGGCAATCTTAAAAATATAAAAAAGCCAGTTCAAGTGTTAACTTCAAATGGCATACAAACCTTTGATAATTTAAATAAAGATGAAGTAATAGTATCAGTAAATGACCTACAAACATTAGATTATAATTACAATGAAGGTCTGCAAAATTATTTAATTCAAAGTAATAATATATCCCAGTTAGAAGCTATTCAAACATATACCGAAAACTATATAAAAAATGATGAAAGATTTCAAAATGTAAGATTAAAACTAAGAGTATTTAATTCTGAAACTAATAATTATGATGATACTCCAGTTACAATTAAAGGTATTACCTTGGAAGATAACTCTTATGTTAGTAATAAATATGTTGAAGAATATACTCCTCGTGAAAAAGTCCAAAACTATATTTACATATATGATAACGATGTAAATCATCAAAAAGAAGTATTTAATAATTTAAAATATAGATATGTCCGCGATTTTCCAAATGGCACATACTATTCCTATGAAATATTTGGATTAAATAATAGTGATCTTTCAAATATTATAGGAACATATAAAGATTTATATATATATCTTCTAGTTGTAAGTCTAGTCTTTGTCCTATTTACTATTTTATTATTTTCAAACTTCATAGGTGTATCAATTTCATATGCCAAAAAAGAAATCGGAATATTAAGAGCCTTAGGAGCTAGAGGAAAAGACACCCTAAAAATATTTACTTATGAGTCTCTAATAATTGGATTCATATCATGGATTTTATCAGTAATTGGTTGGCTTTATACTTGTAATATTTTAAATCAAAATATGTTTGGAAGTATGTATTATAAAGTAAATGGAATGCTAATAACCCCACTAGTACCACTAGGAATGTTAGTATTCACCATTGTAATTGCCTTGGTGGTTACCTTTACTATAATGAATAGTGTTAATAAAGTTAAACCAATAGATGCTATATTAAATAAATAGTTCCCATGTGGAACTTTTTATGATAAAATAAAAAACTAAACGGAGGAATAATAATGGAAAGATATGTTTTAAGCAAAATGTC
>CALVRN010000007.1 GCA_944358675.1 uncultured Bacilli bacterium
AACACATTATTTTTTAACATAAGATATCAACATACAACATATTTACAAACATTCTATCACCATACCTTGTTTTACCATGCAACGCATAAAAGTCACAAATTCTATGTTTCCATCTTATATTATTTAGTTTTTTTGGTATTTTTTTGTACATTTTTATAGATTTAATAACATCAAAAAGCCTTATTATTCAACGTTTTTTTATTTTAATCATAATAACTAACGAAATAGCACACGTGATTATTTGGGAATAATTCTTTAAGTTCTCCATATAACTGTCCAGCTAGTGTCTTATTGTGAGCTAAAACAAGTGTTGGCTTTTGTGTTTTTTGAATAACATTAGCTATCGTAAAAGTCTTACCAGTACCCGTTGCCCCCAATAATACTTGGAATTTTTTTCCTTCTTCTACTCCTTTAACAAGTTCATCTATTGCCTCTGGTTGATCACCACTCGGATCAAATTTAGATACTAAATCGAACACAAAATTCCTCCTCACTATAATAATGTCATCTTTATTTATTTATTCTTATATGTTAAACTTTTTCCTTTTTCACAAAGAAAAATTGTTTTATCATCTATCTCTCCATTATAAAATTTTTCTAAAACATCAATAAAAATATCTTCATCAGAAACATAATTAAATAAAGTCATACAAGATTTTAACTTAATCGTATCAATTGTTCCAAAAATATCAAAAGGATTATTTTCATTAAGTTTTAAAAGTTCACCAGTTATTTCACGTAATCTAGCACCTAATATTTCATTATCCAAATATGCTCTAGCCTCTATAACACCATCTATTCCATAAAATCTAGAAGCATCACTCATACCAAGACCTTTTATCTGTGGAAAAATGTACCACATCCAATGTGACCTCTTTCTACCATTCTTTATTTCATTTAAAGCTATATAATATGTATTTTCCTGTGCTTTAATAAATCTATCTAATTTATCCATTTTATTTTTCACCTCGAAATAATATTATTTTACCACATTTATTAGAAAAATATTTTTATTTTTTCAACATTACAACACCATCATCAGTCATATATAACTTACCATCTTTATACATATAATAAACTGCTTGATATCCATTATAAATAATCCAATTTCCATACACTTCAACATTATTATTAGTAAAACTTATTTCATTTTTATTATTTAAATATTTCCAATTTCCAACTAATTGATTTTTAGAAATAGTATAATTATTAATAGATACAACTTTTGTACTATTAGTATTACTATTTTTTAATTCTTGATATTTTTTATTAATATCATCATTAATTGATTCATCACTTTTTTCTAACAAAGAAATTTTTTCATTAAGTTGACTATTCTCTTTATTTAAATTTTCAACTTTTTGTTCTAATTCTTTATTTTTTTGTAATAACTCTTTTATAGAATTCTCATTTTCTTTTAAAGTTTTTTCAATTTCTTTTAAAGATAAATCTTCCGTTTTAACTTCTTCTTTATTTGAACAACCAACAAAAAATAAAATTAACCCCAAAAATAATATACTTACCTTTTTCATAATCTTAACCCCCATACCTTAAAAAAAGTATATCATATAAAAATTATAAAATCTATTCATTATTAGATAAAAACTCATCTCATTTTTTAACTCCAACATATCATAAAATGGAAGGAGGAAAAAAGGTGAACGAAAACAATTATAATGATTTAAATAATCAAATAAACGAATGCAATAATAGACCAGACAAAGATGAATGTCTTTGTAAAGTCCTAGATTGTATTTGTAAAGAAGGAAAGCAAGGACCTACCGGTCCCAAAGGTGCGACTGGTATGACTGGACCTACTGGTCCTCAAGGCCCTACTGGCGCTACTGGTGCGACTGGGGCTACTGGGGCTACAGGTGCAACAGGAGCTACTGGTCCTCAAGGTCCAACTGGCGCTACTGGTGCGACTGGTGCCACAGGTGCCACAGGTGCAACCGGAGCTACTGGTATGACTGGACCTACTGGTTCTCAAGGCCCTACTGGTGCTACTGGTGCGACTGGTGCCACAGGTGCCACTGGTGCGACTGGGGCTACTGGCCCAGCAGGAACACCTGCAGAAAACTTCAACAGTTATGCGATGGTGCATGATGAAACAGATTCATCTGTTCCAATTGGAAATCCAGTAATGTTCCAAACAACAAATATTTCAAACAAAATAACTTATGATCCAAATACAGGAGACTTTATGATTCCAGAAGAAGGAATTTATATTGTTCACTGGTGGATTAATGTAAGACATAATGACAACAAAAATTCTAATTGTGAACCAAAAACAATTGGAATAGAATTCCATCAATATTGGCCTAATGATGTCTTAATTGCTCACTCTTCTACTCATAATAAATTAACCTGCTGTGACACTGGAACAGTAAGTGGTAATGCCATATTTGCTGCTCTACCAGGAGCAAGTTACCGCTTTATTAATACATCTGATATTGATATTAGATTAGTACCAAATAATTTATACTCAGGATCTGTCTCAATTACAAGAATATTATAATTACCATTAAGTAGTATGCATAAAATTGCATACTACTTTTAGTATACTAAAAGTAAAATTTAAAATATTTTTAAATTTTTTTATTCTTCACAATTTAACAAATGTTATAATTATAATGGAGGGATATAATGAAAGCTGCAATATTAGAAGATATAAAGAAATTTAAAATAGCCGATGTAGATGCTCCAAAACCAGATAATAACAAAGTAATAATCGACATAATAAAAACCGGAATATGTGGTTCAGATATTCATAACTGGGATGCTGGAGAACCTAAAGGTTTAATAATGGGACATGAATTTACAGGTAAAGTTGTAAATCCTGGTAGTAGAACAGATTTAAAAATTGGAGATAGAGTAACTGCTCTACCTATTTCACCATGCGGGAACTGTGAAGCATGTGAAACAGGAAATCCACAGTATTGTTCAGAAACTTGGACTCATGCCATTGGACTATCACTAGATAATCCAGGCGGATTAACAAGCACAATAGCAATAAGACCAGACATGGTATTAAAATTGCCAGATAATGTTACAGATGAAGAGGGTGCAATGGTTGAACCAACAGCAGTTGGCTTACATGCTGTTCATTTAGCTGATATTAGAGTCGGAGATAAAGTTTTAATTGTTGGTGGTGGAATTATTGGTTTAGTCTCAGCTATGTTTGCTAAACTAGAAGGTGCTGAATTTGTTGCCGTAAGTGAAACAAATGAAGCTAGGGGCAAAAAATCAGTAAAACTAAATGTTGCTGATGATTGGTTTAATGCTAAAGATGAAAACTTTTTAAATAACATTTTTACTAAAATTCCTAACGGATTTGATGTTGTAATAGACTGTTCTGGTACTACTAAAGCTGTAGAAAGTGAATTAATGACAGTTAAACCAGGGGGAACCATTGTCTTAGTTGGTGTATCACCTAAACCAATAGAATTTGCATCTGTAATTGCGGTTATGAAAGAATTAACAATTAAAGGAGCAATCGCATATACAAAAGAAGAATTTAAAAACTGTATAAGTTTAATGGCAAATAAAAAAATAGATGTTATGAAATTTGTTGATGATATTGTACCACTTGAAGAAACCCAAAAAGCTTATGAAAGATTAACAAGTGGAACAGATGATGCAGTAAAAATTATGATTGATCCAAAAAAATAAAAATGGGCTTAGAAAAGTCCATTTTTATTTTAATTTTTTGTTCTTCGTATCATAAATTACTTCTTGAGTAAAATCATTTTCCACAACAATTTTATTAGAAGATATCCACATACATAAATCACTAGGTAAACATATTAGTGGTAAATTACAATTTTTCATAATTTCTGGTAAATAAGCATCTGTCCCAACATCTTCAAAATGAGTTCCATCAGAAGTCCAAAGCATAATACTACCTTCATTCGGAAAAATCTTTGAAACATAATTAATAAAAGACTTTTTAAACCTATCTATTTCTTTATCAGATAAAGTTATCACTCCATTACCCATTTGATAACTAATTTGATTATCTTCAGCATTTTCTATAGCATCTGCCCAATAATCTGCCGCAAAAGAAACAATTTCATTTTTAACTGAATTTTTTTTAGAATTTGATTCAAATATACCAAAAGCCTTTTTACCTTGTAAATGTATATTATTAAAAGTCATAATATTCCCCCTTTAAATACGGAAAATATTATATAACATCAAAAATTTTTGTCAAATTTAACTTTTAAACAAATTTTTAAAATTATTTTTAATAAACACTTCATCATTCATAAGGTTTTCAACATACTTATTAAAATTATTCTTATTTATTTTGTCATCAACAAAAACTTTAAAATAATTAGGATAATTATTTTCTAAATCATCTCTATTCACATAATAAGAAGACCCACTAAAATTATATGTAATACTTTCTAAATTATCAATTAAAGCAAATAAAGAAACACTATTATATATTAAAGCTTTATTTACATATAAATCATCATTCAAATACCAATCTGTCATATGATAATCTACTATCAACTTATTATCATCAATCTCAAAAACATAACCATAATCAGCAAGTGGTAAAGAATTAATTAAATTACCAGTATTACTATTATCACCTATATATTTACTTTTATATTTTATAATATTATCAATACCACTCAAATTTCTATTAAATGGACTTCTAGGTACTGTGGAAAAATCATATTTCTTTAAATTATCCACAATATAATATTCGTTTAAAGTATCATGGTTTATTCTAAAAACATTATAAAATAAAGTTTCATATTTTATTATATCATCACTAGTATAAGTAACAGTTAGCCTAAATCTAGGAACACTTTTATTTTCTATAACATTTAAATAATCAAAAAATAACAAACAACCTAAACATAATAAAGTAACACCCAAAGTCAAAATCCACTGCCAAATAACTTTATAATTTTTTAAACATCTATTAAAACCAGCTATAAACACACATAAACCAATAGCTGTATAAATTGCCCCCCAGCTACTTTCTGGAGAAGTAACAATTAAAGCCGAAATAATTAAAAATAAACCCAAAAACATAATAAATATATAAATATTTTTAAAAATCTTTTTAATTACCAAGTTAGAATAATTAGTAATGTTAGAAATATTTTCATCAGCTTTTTGAACATCCACATCATCTTCACCACTTAAAAGTGCATTTAAACTAACACCCAAAGTTTCACTCAAAGGTTTTAGTAAAGATAAATCTGGCATATAATTTCCATTTTCCCACCTTGATACAGTCTTATTTGTAACTCCTAAAATTCTAGCAAGTTCTTCTTGAGTCATATTTTTTTCTTTTCTCTTTTTCGCAATAAACTTTCCGATTTTCAAAGTATCCATTTTTCTCACCTCAAAAAAAGAATATCAAAACCCTTAAAATTTTAATACCCCATAAACAGCGAATAACTAATTTAACATAACATTTTTTTACCTTTTATATCATTTTATTCAAAAATATAAAGCAAATGTTAATAAAATTAAATACTTATTTTAAAATAGTGAAAAGTAATATTATTGAAAAATTATATAAAAACACAACAATGTGTAAATAAAATGTAAATTATTACTTACGAATTTTAATTTCATCATCTTTATTTAAATATCCAATCAAAAGTGAAGAATTATCATCATGCTTTTTCACATTTTCAATTACCTTTTTCTCATCAAAGTTTGCATAACAATACTTACAAAAATGCTTACATGTATTATAAACACCAATATCCACCATTTCAGCGCAACCACAGTTACGTGCCTTCCACTTAGGAAACTTCTTCCCAGTTAAAGAAAATGCAAATTCTTTAGAAACACAAGGACTAGAAATAAATCCATACTCTGATAAATCTTTTTTTTCAAAGCACGTCTGTACAGTCATTCCATTATTGCTAGCAATCTTACTAAAATTTTCACCAATAATTTTATAAATATTATCATCAAATTTTATTAATTTTAAAACTTCCATATTATTTCTAACATTTTTATAATCATCTACAAATGATACAATAATATGTTTAATATATCCATTTAACTTTTCACATAAGCTTTTAAAAGATTTTATATGAAAATTAATATCATATTTTTCGTTAATTAATATAGGATCATATCTAACATATACATTATCCACACCAATCATATTAGATAATTTTTTTATAGCTTCTATAATTTTTCCTTTTGGAATAACATTAGGTTCTATATCCTTTCCATAAGGAGTTAAAGTTACATGAAAAATAATTGGTTTATTAATCTTGTTTAAATTATCTAAAATAGGTAAAGGATTCTTTGTACAAAAAACAATCAAATCAACATCATCAAAATATATTCTACTAACTAGTTTAGGATAAAAAGGATTACGCACATCAACATAACCCTCATTATACCTATTCATAAACCACTTACTATAAAAAGCTACAATATCTGTTCTTCCACTAACATTTAATATCATAATAAAATTATACCAAAAAATAAGGTATTAACCTAATTTTCAAAATTAAATTATCATTTAGTACTATAAACCTTTTTAATATTAAATTTATAAAAAGCTATCATTGCCCCTAACATTTCTATAACTGTCGCAACTAATCCAGTAATCGCTCCAACATATATATTATAAACAATATATAATAAACAAGATACAATTTCAGTAAGTCTAATAACTTTTAAATTTCCGTTCCATAAAGCAATACTATAAAATACCACTGCAAACATTGGTAATAAACTTATAAAGCCATTAAATGTTGACATAGATAAAATTATCATTAAAAATACAATAAATAAAAGCAGGTACAATGGTACTTTTTGAAATTTTTTAAAAATAAAATTTCTAAACATGCACACTAAATTCATAAAACATCCAGATAATGCTCCTAAAAAAGCATATTGAACTGAATACAATAAACTTGAAAACATTTGATATTTTAATAAATTAACCTTATTATTTTTTTGAAAGCTAATTATTAAAATAATTAAAGCAATACCACCAATAATCTGAGCTATTATAAAATTTAACATTTTTCATCCCTTCAAAACTCTAAAAATTAAATATCTATATTAATTTTAACACATTTTAAAATTTAAAAATAGTAAAGACTATATCTTTACTATTAAACCAATTTATTATATTCACCATCATTAACCGGTTCACACCACTCATTAGAAGTATTTTCACCAGGAACCTCAATAGCAATATGACTAAACCATGAATCTTTTTTAGCACCGTGCCAATGCTTAACATTAGCTGGAATCGTAATAACCTTACCAGGCTCTAAACTAATAGCTTCTTTACCTTCTTCCTGATACCATCCATATCCAGCTGTACATATTAATAACTGTCCACCACCATTAGATGCATGATGAATATGCCAGTTATTTCTGCATCCTGGTTCAAAAGTAACATTTGCTAAAAATAAACTTGTTTTATTTAAATCAGTCAAAGGATTTAAATAACTTTGTCCTATAAAATACTGTGCAAAAGCATCATTAGGATTACCTAAACCAAAAAAATTTACCTTTTCAAATTCTTCTTTATTCATCTTTATAAACCTCCTTAGCCATTCTAAATGCAGCCCAAGCATTTGGCCATCCAGCATAAAAAGCCGCATGGGTTAAAATTTCAGCCATCTCATCTTTAGTAATACCATTTTTCTTCGCATTAATTAAATGACTTTGAAAACTTGAATCTAAAATTCCTTTACTCATTAAAGCCACTACTGTAACAAGAGAACGATCTCTTAAAGAAAGTTTATCTTCTCTAGACCATACTTCACCAAATAAAACATCATCATTAAGTTCAGCAAATTTAGGAGCAAAATTCCCTAAAATATCTCTTCCTGCAGTTTGTTTAACCATTATTTACCAATCATTTCTAAAAAACTATTAAACTTATCTTCCTCTAATAATTCATCATTATTATATTTTAAACTAACTTTATCTTTAATA
Organism: uncultured Bacilli bacterium; assembly: GCA_944358675.1. Taxonomy (GTDB): domain Bacteria; phylum Bacillota_I; class Bacilli_A; order RF39; family UBA660; genus Coprosoma. Next base: position 7,951 of record CALVRN010000007.1, read on the forward strand.
CTTACCTTACACACTCTTTCAATATCTTCAAAAGTATGTCCTAACCAACCTCCATTAGTAGCAACAGCATAAATCACTTTTTCGGATAAATCATATTTATGTAAAAATGTATTAACCGGTGAAGCAAATGTATACCACCAAACTGGCATCATCAATATTATTGTGTCATAATTATCTAAACTAACATCCAAATCTTGTATCTCTGGTTGATAATTCATATTAACTTCCTCTCGAGCTTCATTAACTACCTTATCGTAATCATCACTATAAGGTTTTACCGGTTTAATTTCACATATATCATAACCATATTTTTCTTTAATTTTATAAGCTAAAGCTCTTGTATTTCCAGTATAAGAATAATAACAAATTAATTTCATTCTTTATCACCCTTTCTTTTTTTATATAAATCAATCTTATAATTTAAATAATCTAAAGTATCCTGTTTCTCCTTAATTTCTTTTTCTAACACTATCTTCTGATTTTTAAGCATATCTATCCTTAAATCTAATGTTTCATTACCTTCCTCATAATATTTTAAAAACTTCTTAATATCCATTAAAGAAAGTCCAGCAGATTTCATACATAAAATAAACTTTAAATCTTTAATATTTTCATCAGTATATTCTCGTTTTCCATTAATTTTATTAATGTTTTTAACAAGTCCTATTTTTTCATAATATCTTAAAGTATCAATTGACAAATCAAGTTCTCTAGCAACCTCACCAATACTCATTAGACCACCATCCTAAAGTAATTATATAACCTAGAGCTTGCTCCATGTCAAGAAAAAAGAAATATTTAATATTTCTAATCACCGAACATATCAAATATTTCTCCAAAGATAGATTCTTTTTTTTTCTTTGTATGTTTTCCATTTTTAATATATTTAGAATCTTTATCATATTTTTCATCATGCTTATCATAATCATTATAACAAGAACATAAAGTTTCATTCTCTTTTTCTACTAATTTTTCAAGTTCTCCCCTATCAAGCCAAATTCCACGGCATTCAGGACAATAATCAATTTCAATTCCTTTCTTTTCGCTCATAAGTAAAGTAACATCTTTACAAACTGGGCATTTCATACAATTCCTCCAATCTAAATAAAGTATATCATATTTATGTGAAATAATCTTGAAAGATTTATTTTCCTAATAAATCATTAACCTTTATATCACTACTAACATTTAATATAAATTGTTTCAAATCCTTTTCATCACCAACCACCATACCATAATGAATAGGAACTACTTCTTTGGGTTTAATGTTATTAACATAACCAGCAGCTTCTAAAGCATCCATAGTATAAACACCACCAATAGGAATAAAAGCAACATCTATGTTTTTTAAAACAGATAAATTATCCATAATAACATCCGTATCACCCGCAATATAATATTTCTTACCTTCAAATTCAAGTACATAACCAACCCAATTACTTTCTTTTAAATGAAAAGTTTTATTTAAATTATATGCATAAACCGTTTTAAATCTAATAACACCATAATCATATTCTTCACAAGGTTTTACTTTAATAACCTTATCTTTACTAAATCCCATTTCTAAACACTTATCATATATATCATAAGGACCAATAATAACTGTATTATCATTTTTAATATTTAAAATATCTTCTTTTGAAAAATGATCATAATGACTATGGGTTATAAAAATATAATCTGCATCATACTTTCTATCCATCTTTATCGGATCAAAATATATTTTAATATTTCCACTAATTAAAATACTACTTTGAATATTAACTGAAATCATAAAAACCTCCTAAATTAAATTATTTTCTTTTAAAAACTCATTTGCCACAACTTCTGGATTTTTACCTAATTCATCAACTTCATAATTTAACTCTTGAACACTATCATTAGTTAAATAAGAACCTAATTTATTTAATAAATTTTCTAGTTCAGGATACTCATCTAAAACTTCATTTCTAATAACTGGAACTGCATAATAAGGGGGAAAGAAATTCTTGTCATCCTCTAAAACCACCAAACCAAACTTTCTAAGTAATCCATCAGTTGTAAAAGCATCAATAACCTGACTATTATCATTCATTAAAGCTGTATATCTAGGACTACCATCAATCGCAATAACATCTGCAAAATCAAGTCCATAAGTTTTATTTAGACCAGCTAAACCATCCTCTCTATTAACAAATTCTAAAGTTGGAGAAATCTTTAACTCTCTAGCATAAGGAACAATATCAGATATTGTTTTCAAATTATATTTTAAAGCAGTATCTTGCCTAACTGCCAAAGCATAAGTATTATTAAAATTCATTTGTTTTAAAACAGATAAATTATATTTACTATTAAACTCTGATTTAACTGTTTGATACACCTTATTAACATCACTAATAGGTGAATATTTCAAAATATCTGTATAATCAGTTCCTAAATAATCAATATATAAATCTATATCTCCTCTTTGAATGGCTGAAAATACAACCTGAGCACCACCTAAATTACATTTTCTATTAACTGTAATATCCGTATTAGCTTCAATATAATCAGAAACCATTTCACACAAAATATTTTGTTCTGTAAAATCCTTACCACTTACCGTAATTGTTTTTTCATTATTATCATTAAATTTAACTTGACTTAAAAACACACCACCAATACTTAATAAAATTAAAAATAATATAACCTTTTGTATTTTACGTTTTCTTAATACTTCCTCTCTAGATAGATCTTTCATTTGTATACTAACAGGTGTTACTAACTTTTCTATTAAACTAAAGAAATAATCAACAAATAAAGCTAAAATACAAGCTGGAATTGCCCCAGCTAAAATTTGATAATTATTAACCGTTCTAATACCAGAAAATATCAAATAACCAAGACCGCCACCACCAATAAATGCTGACATAGTCATTAAACCTACTGCTGATACAGCAGAAATTCTAATACCAGCCATAATAACTGGTAATGTTTGAGGAATCTGAATTTTAAACAAAATTTGACTTTTAGTAAGACCAATTCCCTTAGCCGATTCAATCATCGACTCACTAATACCATTAATACCAGTATATGTATTTTTAATAATTGGTAGTAATGAATAAAGTATAACCACAATAATAGCAGGAATAGTTCCAATTCCGACAAACGGAATCATAAATCCCAGTAAAGCCATTGAAGGAACTGCTTGAATAACTGAAGAAAGTCCCAAAATAGGTTTATCCAATTTTCTAACATAACTAATTAAAATTCCAATAGGAACACCTATTAAAATAGAAAGACCAACAGCAATAAAAGTAAGCTCAATATGTTCTAAAAAAAGTGAAATAATTTGTTCATGATTTTGAATTACATAATCTATAAACTCCATATTATTCCTCCTCCAAGAACTGTTGACTTAAAGCCATAATTAAACTACTTCTAGTAATAAGACCACATAAATGATTTTCTTCATCTAAAACTGGAATATTAGAAAGTCTACTTTCTGTAACTAACTTAGCTAAAGTACTAATAGAATCACCTTTTTTAACAGTAGGAATATCTTTAAGCATATATTCACTAGCTTCTTTATTCATTGCCTCTTTATCTGTAACACTTTCTGCATACAAAACTCCAAGAAAATTCTTTTTATCATCAACAACCATTAAACTATCAACCTTCATCATCTTCATTTTATTAAGACAATAAAATACTGTATAATTTGGAAAACAAGTAACTGGTTTATCAATCATAATATCCTCAACTTTAATATACTTAGGACTTGTCCAAATTCTTTTTTTACCAACAAAATTTTTAACAAAATCATTTGCCGGATGTTTTAAAATATTTTCTGGAACATCATACTGAACTAACTCACCATTATCAAAAATTGCTATTTTATCAGCTAATTTTATAGCCTCATCCATATCATGAGTTACAAACACAATCGTTTTATGTAATTTTTCTTGTAATTTAAGTAATTCATCCTGTAAAGCAACTCTACTCATTGGATCTAAAGCACTAAAAGGCTCATCCATTAAAATAATATTAGGATTAGTAATAAAAGCTCTCGCAATTCCAATACGTTGCCCTTGCCCACCAGAAAGCTCACTAGGATATCTATCAAGTAAAGATTCATCTAATCCTATCATATTCATCATTTCTAACGAATCTTTATTTATTTTATTTTCATCTACCTTTAATATTTTAGGAATAATTGTTATATTTTCTCTAACAGTCATATGCGGAAATAAACCAGTTTGTTGAATAACATATCCCATACTTCTTCGAAGTTTAATATCATCAATTTCTTTAATATCTTTTCCATCAATAAAAATATCACCTTTAGTCGGAACTATTAACTTATTAATCATTTTAAGTAAAGTTGTCTTACCACAACCTGATTCACCAATTAAAACAGTAAATTTTCCCTTCTCAATATTAAAAGAAATATCTTTTAAAATCATATTATTTTTATAAGCTTTCGATACCTTTCTAAATTCAATCATCAAATCATCTACCTTTAATATAATTATATCATGTTCAAAAAAAAACAAAGCAAAAAAGAAAAAATTAGACACCTATTAGTGTCTAATCAATTTCACCTTCATAAACAGTTCTAGCTGGACCTTTCATATAAACATGATTATCTTCTTTACTCCAAAGAATTTCCAACTTTCCACCAAGTAAATTAACGGTAACTTTTCTATCAGTATACCCATTTAAAATACTCGCTATAACCGAAGCGCATGCTCCAGTCCCACAAGCTAATGTCTCCCCAGTACCACGTTCCCAAACTCGCATATTAATTTCATTCTTACTAATAATTTCTATAAATTCAACATTTGTTTTATTAGGAAAACATTTGTCGTTTTCAATAATTGGTCCAATTTTAGCTATATCAATATTATTAATGTTATCAATAAAACATATTGCATGAGGATTTCCCATTGACACACAAGTAAATTTTTTAAATTCAACTTTAACATTAATAAAATCAATACCATTCAAAGATTTTTCTTTAAAACCATTAATAACAGGTATTCTATCGGCATCAAGTATTGGTTCACCCATATCAACAGTAACTAAAGAAACTTTTCCTTTTTCTATCTTTAAATCTAATGTTTTAATTCCAGACAAAGTTTCAACTGTAATAGATGTTTTATTAGTCATTTTTTTATCATAAACAAATTTAGCTAAACATCTTATTCCATTACCACACATCTCAGCTTCTGATCCATCAGGATTATATATATTCATTTTAAAATCGGCTATATCACTTTTACTAATTAATATTAATCCATCAGAACCGATTCCAAAATGTCTATCACTAACCTTTTTTGAAAGTTCACTTGGATTTTCTATTGTTTGATTAATTGCATCTACATAAACATAATCATTTCCAAGCCCTTCCATCTTTGTAAATTTAAGCATATCTATCACCTCAAGTGCTTTTTAATTTTATATTTATTTAGACTTTTTGTCAAACTTTTTTAAATAATTATCGATATTATATGCGGCATTTCTTCCAGAAACAGAAGCATATGCTACTGTATTTTCTTCTTTAATTAAATCTCCTCCTGCAAATACACCAGAAATTGAAGTCATTTGCCTCTTATCAGTTTTAATATATCCATCCATATCTAATTTAATTCCAAGTTTTTTAGTAATTTTTTCATCAGTTTTAGCTCCTATTGCAAAAAACACATAATCACAAGGATAAATAAATTTATAACCATCATTTGTCATTAAATAAGCTTTATAAATATCTTTATTCTGAATTATTTGTTTAACATTTGTATTAAATAAAAATTCAATGTTTTCATTTTTTGCATTTACTATCTCACAATTTGAAGCCTTCATCCTTTTTTCATCACCGCGGTAAACAACTAAAACATTAGCACCCCAATGTTTAGCTACTCTAGCCATATCCATAGCAGTATCACCACCACCGACTACAATTACATTCTTACCATTTAAATCAAGTTTTTGTTTACTTTCTAAAAATTCATTAGCTCCATAAACATTACATAAATTTTTACCTTTAATATTTGGTATTTTAGACTTATTAGCTCCAAATCCTAAAAATACTGCATCATAATTCTTTTTAAGTTCCTTAAGAGATATATCAACACCAAGTTCTTTGTTAAATTTAACTTCTATACCTAAATCTAAAATACGTTTAAATGTTTGATCACAAATTTTTTTATCTAATCTAAAATCAGGAATTCCATGACTTATAATTCCCCCAACATAATCATATTTTTCATATATTGTTACATTATAACCTAATTTCTTTAAAAAAGAGGCGCATGTAAGACCAGCTGGGCCCGCTCCGACTACTGCTACTGTTTTACCATTAAATTCTTCCATAGTATCAAAAACAGGATAATTATCTTTTATAGCTCTATCTCCAATAACAGATTCAATATATCCTATTTGTACAGGTTCACCTTTTAATCTTCTAACACAATTACCCTCACATTGCCTTTCAAAAGGACAAATTCTACCACAAATAGAAGATAATACCGTAGTTTCACTAAGCACACTAAAAGCCTTTAAAAAATTTTCTTCCTTAGCTAACTTAATAAAATTAGGAATATCATTTTTTAAAGGACAACCTTTTGTACAAGGTTTAACAGGACAATTTAAACAATAATTAACTAAATCTTTAAATTTATTCATAAACTATTCCTTATTAATTGTAAATGTAACTTTATATTGATTACCTAAATCCAGCTCATCCATACTTACAAAATATCCATTCTGTTCAATTTTATCCGCACAATCCCTAAGAAGTTTTACAATCTGAGCAAAATGAGCTTGATTATTAACTGGTTTTACATTTTGTGTCACAGTACTAGCCATTGTGCCAACAGGATTAGCATTTGGATGAACTGCATATTCATTTAAAGTATTATCCGCAATAATATCAGTACTTGGAATAGATGGTTGTGAAGCATTATCAATTGAAATATCACTTATTGGTTGATTAACTATAGGTGTTACCTCTGGAGTTGTTTTTAATGGTGTAGGTTCAGTATTTAAATTAGGACTTACTGGTGCAACTCCTGATACTAAATTATTTGTTGAAACAACATTTTGAGAAGATTTTTTAGCATTAAATCTTCTTAAAGCATCAGCAACTGCTGATGAAATAACCTTTTTTGTATCTTCAGTAACATCATTTTCTACAACTTGATTACTTATTTCAGGAACTCCTGTTTGAGCAATATTATTTTCATTACCATGTGTAACTGTCAAATTAGGATCTACAACAGGCTGAACATTTTGTTGAACAAAAGTATCTTCATTTAAACTAGGTGCTGGTGATGAAACTGGAACTGAACTAACACTTGGTTGAACATTAGAATTAGCCACTGATGCAGAATTCTGATTATTACTAGATTGTTCAATATCCACATGTTGATTAAACATACTATCAAACGTAACTCCTCCACTAACTGGTTGTGACTGAACAACTTTAGTTTTTTCTGGTTGAGGTGCCACATTTATAAATTTATTATTTTCTAGATTAACTGAATTTGAAACTTCTTCTCTTACTATTGGTTCACTTTGAACATCATTTCCCGGTTGCATTAAACCTGAAATATCTTTTTGTGGTTGTTCTTGTGGCACATTAATATCTTTAGCTTCCCTCATTATTTTGTCTATATCCATAATATTACCTCCCCTTTTTTCTTCTTCATCAAATAAACTTTCTATTTCTTCTGATACTGGTATATTATTTACTTCTTCTGTAGCAGTTTTTATATTAATTGTTTCAGATTTTGCTGGTCTATTATTAATTTGAGTTTTCTCTTTTAATTTTTCAATTTCTCTATCAGTTTGTTTAACAGTGAGTCTCTCTTCCACAATTCTATGAAGCATTTCTACCTGTTTTTCTTTATCAGGTATTCTAAGTAAACTTCTTGCATGTCTTTCAGAAATTTTATTATTAAGTAAATAATTTTGAACCTCATCATCTAAATTCAATAATCTTATTTTATTTGCAATTGTTGATTGAGCCTTACCAATCTTTTTAGCAAGCTCCTCTTGTGTAATATATCCCATATCTAAAATTCTTTTATAAGAAACAGCTTCTTCAATAGGACTTAATTGTTGTCTTTGAATATTTTCAAGTAACGCAATCTCTTCACTATCTTTATCCGATAAATTCACGATAATAGCAGGAATGGTAGATTTATTCGCAAGTTTACTAGCTTTATAACGTCTTTCGCCAGCAATAATCTCATATTTATTACTTACTGGTCTTACAACAATTGGCTGAATAACACCATATTTACCAATAGATTCTGCAAGTTCTTCCAACTTTTCTTCATCAAACCTAATTCTAGGTTGAAATCTATTTGGTAAAATATCATTAATATTTAAAACAGTTAATTGACCGTTTTCGAACACAATCCACCCCTCCCTTCTATTCTTTTATTTTATCATACTATTTTTCGGGAAATAATTCAACTAAAATGACATAAAAAAACAATATTAAACTAATATTTAATACTGTTTTACAAAATTATAAAGTTTTCTTTTTAATTTCTGCATATCTTCTAGGAAATTTTTGTGGTGTCTTATCTACTTTAACAACATCAACTAAAGTTCTATTACTTTCTTCAAAAGGTAATTTAAACTCTAACACCTTATTAATTTTTAAATTTAATACCTTTAATGCGTTAATTCCATCAGAGCTATCATCAAGTCCTCTCATCGCAATTAAATGACCATGAACTTTAAGTAAAGAAGCACTATACTCAAGTAAAATAGGAAAGCTTGATAAAGCTCTAGCTGTCACAATATCAAAACATTCTCTATGTTCTTTTCCATATTCTTCTGCTCTTGAATGCACTAAAGTAACATTTTCCAAATTTAACTTCTTAACTACAATATCTAAAAAATTAATTCTCTTATTTAAAGCATCAACCAAAGTTAATTTTAAATTAGGAAAAAATATTTTAAGTACAACTCCTGGAAAACCAGCTCCTGTTCCTAAATCACATAAACTATCAACTTTATTTAAATCAATTACTTTAACTAAAGTTAAACTATCGTAGAAATGTTTTAAAAACACTTGCTCTTTTTCAGTTATAGCTGTTAAATTAATCTTTTCATTCCATTCTTTTAACAAATCCGCATACTTTTCTAATTTACTTATCTCTTCATCAGTAACTTCAATACCTAATTTTTTTACTTCAATTTTAAATTCTTCTATATTCATATTAACCTCGCTTCATATACATCGTTAAAATAGAAATATCCGCTGGATTTACCCCACTAATTCGCATTGCTTGTCCAATTGTAAGTGGCCTAACTTCTTTTAACTTTTGTTTAGCCTCACTAGCTAAATTATGCATCGCATCATAATCTATATCTTCAGGTATTTTTTTATCTTCTAAACTTTTTAACTTTTCAGCTTCGCGAAGAGCTTTATTAATATAACCTTCATATTTAGCTGAAATAGAAACTTGTTCCAAAACCTCATTTTTATATTTATTATCTAAAAATTCAGTTAAATCCTCTATCTTAATTTCTGGTCTTCTAAGTAAATCATATAAAGAAACACCATCTTTTAAAGGTTTTGTACCCAATTTTTCTAAATAATCATTGTTCTTAGGAGTTAATCTTTTATCTTTAAATTCCAAAGTTGCCTTTTCAATATTCCTTTTTTTATTTAAAAATCTTTCATACTTTTCATCAGAAACAAGTCCAAATTTATGACCATATTCACGAAGTCTTAAATCCGCATTATCAGTTCTAAGAAGTAATCTATATTCAGCTCTAGAAGTAAGCAATCTATATGGATCTCTTATTCCTTTAGTAATTAAATCATCAATTAATACCCCAATATAAGCCTCATCCCTTCTTAAAATAAATGGCTCTTTTCCTTCTAATTTCAAACAAGCATTAATACCAGCCATTAATCCCTGACAAGCCGCCTCTTCATATCCACTCGTACCATTAATCTGACCTGCTGTAAATAAATTTTCGATTAATTTAGTTTCCAAATTAAACTTTAACTGTGTTGGATAAATTGCATCATATTCTATCGCATAAGCATATTTTAAAATTTTCGCATTTTCTAAACCTGTCAAACTATGAACCATCTTCTCTTGCACATCATAAGGCATACTAGTTGAAAAACCTTGTAAGTAAATATCATCATAATATAAACTTTCCGGCTCTAAAAATAATTGATGTCTTTCTTTATCACTAAATCTAACTATTTTATCTTCAATAGATGGACAGTACCTAGGTCCAACACCTTTAATATCAGATAAACCTCCATACATACTAGATTTATTCAAATTATCTCTAATAATTTTATGTGTTTCATCATTAGTATAAATTAAATAACAAGGTACTTGTTTATCAATATCATACATCGGTTCATTATCAAAACTAAAAGTGTGATAAACACTATCTCCATCTTCTCTTTTTGCCTTCGAAAAATCAATACTATCGCGAGCAATCCTAGGTGGTGTTCCTGTTTTTAATCTTTTAATAATAAATCCTTTTTTAGCTAAATTATCACTTAAATAATTAGAAGGCTTCTCACCATGAGGTCCCTCTCTATGATGATTATCACCAACCATAATATCCGCATTCATATAAGTACCTGTTGTCAAAATTACCGCTTTCGCATTAATCTCTTCGCCATCTTCAAGTAATACCCCACTTACTTTATTATTTGGGGTTATTACATCTTTAACTAAAGCTTCTTTAATATCTAAATTATCCGTACTTTCCAAGGTTTTAAGCATATTTTTAGGATAAGTAATTTTATCTGCTTGCGCCCTTAAACTACGAACAGCTGGACCTTTAGCCGTATTAAGCATCTTTATTTGTAATAAACTTTTATCCGCATTATTTCCCATCTCTCCGCCTAAGGCATCTATTTCTCTAACAACTATACCTTTCGCACTTCCACCAATCGATGGATTACAAGGCATATCCGCAATATTATTAATATTTCCTGTAACAAGTAATGTTTTGTGTCCCATGCGTGCACATGCTAAAGCTGCTTCACATCCCGCATGACCACCACCTACTACAATTACTTCATATTCCATACAAATCACCACCAAATACTAGAGATAATTTTACAACATCAAAAAAAGATAGTCAAATAAATTAAATCTTTATTTAAAAATAATAAATTATATTGTATTTTATATAACCATTTGTTATAATTTATACAAGGAATATTCAATAGTTGGGTGCGACCTTCAGTCTTTTATAAAGAATGGAGGTGATGCTTATGACAAAAAGAGAAAACTCTTTCTTTGTTATAATTATCCTCCTATTTATTTTAGTATTTTTAATACTATTTAAATAAAAAAAGCACCTAACTCATTTTCCTCAATGATTTAGGTGCGAACCCAAAATTGGTCGTGCTCAACATTGGAGTATTGAACATTCCTTTTTTATTTTATGAAGTTTCCTTCATCTATATACATTTTATCATAAATTTAACTTTATGACAAATTAAATATAAATTTTATTTTCCAACACAAAATCTACTAAATAATTGATCTAATAACTCTTCATCATAACTTTCACCAATTATCTCACCTAGTAAATTCCATATATTCTTTAAATCAATTTCCACCATATCAATAGGATAATTTTCTTCAATCCCTTTTCGAACCGCTTTAACACTCTCTAAAACTTTTCTAAGTATAGCCCCACTTCTCGCACTAGTCAAATAAGTTAAATCAGTCATTTCTATTTTTTCTAAATTAAATAACTTCTTAATCTTATTACCTATTTCATCAATATTCTCATCATTTAAAGCACTAACATAAACCACATTAGAAAGTTTATCATCATCAATTTTTTTATCTAAATCTGTCTTATTAACTATCGTAATATAATTTTTATCCTTTAATTTATCTAAAATCACTAAATCATCATGACTTAATTTCTCATTATAATTAACTACAAATAAAATCAAATCAGCTTCATCGATTAATTTTAAACTTTTATCTACTCCAATACTTTCAACAACATCATCTGTTTTTCTAATGCCCGCTGTATCAATTAAATTCAAAATTAAATTATCTATACGCAAAGTAGCTTCGACACTATCGCGTGTTGTTCCCTGAATATCTGTAACAATAGCCTTTTCTTCACCAATTAATCTATTAAGTAAACTACTTTTTCCAACATTAGGTTTCCCAACAATAGCTGTTTTAATACCATTAGTCAAAATTTCACCATTTTTACTTTCTTTCAAAATTTTATCAATTTTACTTTCAAGTTCACTTAAATTAGAATTGATCTTTTCAATTGTCATCTCTTCAATGTCCTCATACTCAGGATAATCGATATTAACTTCAATATTTGCAATTATTCCAGCAAGTTCATCTCGAAGTTTACTAATCATTGAAGAAACCTTGCCACCAACCTGATTCAAAGCTATTTTCCGGGAAATATCTGTTTTAGAATTAATTAAATCCATAACCCCTTCAGCTTCAGTCAAATCAATTCTACCATTCAAAAAGGCTCTTTTAGTAAACTCACCAGGCTCAGCTAATCTACATCCATTAACAAGTAATAACTCTAAAATCTTATCAGTTGTCATAATACCACCATGAGCATTAATTTCAACAACATCTTCTTTAGTAAAAGTCCTAGGAGCCCTCATAATACTAACTAATACTTCATCAACTTTTTCATTATTATCCAGTATATAACCATAATGAATAGTATGACTTGGTGCATCTAAAAAATTTTTATTAGAAAAAATTTTACTAACTATTTTAATAGCATCAACACCACTAACTCTAATAATAGAAATAGCACCAACACCCTGAGCAGTTGAAATAGCTGCAATTGTATCATCCATTAAATCACCTCTTTCTAAATTTAAAAAAAGTTTTTACCTTATGTATCATTCTAGCCAAACCAAAATATTTTGGTAAAGCTTTTATATTTATAACAACATCCATTGAAAGTCTTTTATCAGCATAAGTAACCACCCATCCCTCTTTATATCTTGGAGGAACTATATTAAGTGGAAACATATGCCTTTCTATTATATTAGCAACTCTTTCATTCATAAGCTCTGGAAAAAAACTATAAGCATTTTCCATCGCCTCATGAGCATGAGTAAACCCATGTTGTTTAAAAAAAGGTTTTTTCTCATAAATATGTTCTTGCCATGGTTTTTTATAAAAATCATGTAATAACCCACCAATAGCCGCATCTTGATAATTCCAGTTTCTTTTTTTACATATTTTATAAGATAAATATGATACAGCTAAACAATGTTCATAAAGTGAACAACTTTCATGATGAATCCATTCTTTTCTTTTTTGAAATTCCCTAGAGCCTAAAATAGGAGCCACTATATGTAAAAATTCTTCATCACTCGCAATCTCTTTAGTAATATCTTTTTTACGCATGCCTAAATTTCCAACTCCTTTTCATCACATGTATTATAGCACACAAACTGAAAAAACGATAAATAAATTACCGTTTACTCATTCATAAATAAATTATTTGAATAAAATACTGGATTACAAGTTAAATTAATATTTAATCTTTTTAAAGTATTTAAATCGCCATTATAAACCATAAACGAAGCATGAGCCTCTAAACTTGAAAGTTTATTCAAATTTTTAAGAGCTTCCTTAACTATAGGATTAGTTACTGAACAAATACTCAAAGCAATTAAAACTTCTTCTAAATTTAATGACCTAGATACATGATTACTTAATGGTTTTAATTTCAATATTGGTTCTAATACAGCCTTAGAAAGTAAATCAACATCATCTGGAATATTTGTTAACTCTTTAATAGCATTTAAAATTAAACTACTAGCTGGACTTAATATTTCTGTTTTCTTACCAGTAATAATTTTACCATTAGGTAACTCCAAAGCAATAACAGGAAGATCTTCTGCATTACTTTTTTCTTGAGCTACATTAATAACAGGTCTCTCTTTTAGAGGTTCAATTTCTAACTCATTCATCAAAAGTTTGATTCTCTCACATACATATTCTTCACCAGTGCCAGTCTTATAATCACATAATGCTTTATAATATCTCCTAATTATCTCTTGCCTACTAGCTTCACAAATCACATCATCATTATCAATACAATAACCTATCATATTAACTCCCATATCAGTTGGTGAATAATAAATATTTTTACCAATAATTTTATATAAAATTGATTTTAAAACAGGAAAAACTTCTAAATCACGGTTATAATTAACTGATGTAATTCCATACTTTTCTAAATGAAATGAATCAATCATATTAACATCTTTTAAATCAGCCGTAGCTGCCTCATAAGCCACATTAACGGGATGTTTTAATGGCAAATTCCAAACAGGAAATGTCTCATACTTCGCATATCCAGCTTTAACACCTCTTTTATATTCATGGTATAGTTGAGACAAACAAGTAGCTAATTTTCCACTAGATGGTCCAGGAGCTGTAACCACTACTAATTTTTTAGTTGTTTCAATATAAGGATTAGCTCCATATCCTTCATCACTAACAATTACATCAACATCTGTTGGATAACCTTTTGTAGGTGTATGAACATAAGTTTTAATATTTCTTTTCTCAAGTTGATTTATAAACTTTTTACTACTTTCCTTACCAGTATATAAAGTAATAACCACACTGTTAACAGATAAACCCAAATTTTGAAATTCATCTATTAATCTTAAAACTTCCATGTCATAAGTAATACCATAATCAGCACGTATTTTCTTTCTTTCAATGTCCTTCGCATTAATACACATAATTATTTCCGTAATATCTTTTAATTCTAAAAGCATCTTTATTTTAGAATCAGGTTCAAACCCAGGTAAAACCCTACTAGCATGATAATCATCAAATAATTTACCACCAAACTCTAAATAAAGTTTATCAAACTCTTTTATTTTTTCCTTAATTCTTTTACTTTGAATTTCTACATATTTTTTATTATTAAAACCTTTTTTCATACTCCACCTCTATTATAAATAATAACATAGAAATTAAATTTTTCAAACAAAAAAAGAAGAACTTAATCTTCCTTAATCTTAATAACTACATATCTATTAGGAGCTTCGCCTTCACTCTGAGTAACTAAACCATCATATTCAGCAATTATTGTATGAACAATTCTTCTCTCATATGAATTCATTGGATCAAGTTTAGCTTCGATTTTAGTTTTTAAAACTTCTTTTGCTATCTTTCTAACTTCTCTTTCGATATTTTTTTCTCTCTTAGCTTTATATCCAGAAATATCTAAATTAACCTTAATATCAAAATTTCCATATTTTCTAAGTGATTGTCTTAAAATAGTTTGAATAGCATTTAAATTTTTACCTTCTTTTCCAATCATCACTCCACTATCATCAGTAACAATAATAGCAGATATAACATCATCTTTTTCATTAACTTCAACATTAAATGATGTATTCATTTTAGAAGCAAGTTCATTTAAAAACTCTTTAACATATTCTTTAACATCATATTTAGTAACAACATAAGCTATATATTTTTTTTTACCAAAAAGTCCTGCGGCCCCTTCTTCAATGTAAGAATAAACTTCATTCGAATTAACATTTAATTCTTCCAAACATTTAGTTAGTGCTTCTTCTTGGTTTTTTGATTCGTGTTTTACTACCTTTAGCATTTTCTTTCATCCTCCTAATCACTTCAGCCTGAACAATGGTAAATAAACTACCAGTTATCCAATATATAATAATACTTGTTGGCATTGTAAATGAAGTAATAACAATAAATACAAGCATTACATTCATCATAGTTTTCATTTGGTGTTGTTGTTCTTCACTTCCACCACTAACACCAGAATTTAATCTGAATGAGAAGAATGTTGTAAGTCCTACTAAAACTGGTAATAATAAGTAAATCCAACCACCATTAGTAAAACTTTCTGCAAATACTGAAAAATCAAAATTTCCTCCAAACAACTTAACAAAAGGGCTCATACCTAAATGATAACTTAAAAATTTTCCTTCAAAAACAATTGGTAATCTATTTAAGCTTTCCAAAAATGCAAAGAAAAGTGGCATTTGAATAAAAGCAAACAAACAACCAGCCATAGGGTTAATATCATATTTTTTATATATTCCCATCATCTCTTGAGCTTTCATCATCTGATCTTCTTGACTTTCACGACCTCTATACTTATGTTCTAACTTTTCTAAATCTTTTTGAGCAAATTTCATATTTTCAGACTGTAAAGCAGATTTTTTACTAATTGGAAAAATAATTAAACGAATAATTAAAGTTACTGCAATAATAGCCAAACCATAATTACCAAGAATTTCTCCAACTTTAACTATAAACCAACTTAAAGGTTTAATAAATACAGTTTCCCAAATTCCTCCATACTCTCCAGATGCTGGAGTAAAATCTGAACAATCAGGTAACTTATCAATATCAACATCATTTTTTTCATAAGTCTTAATAACATCTTTATTTGTCGGTTTACAAAGTATATTAGAAGCAAGTGTTTGTCCAGTAGTTACTTCCTTAACTGGATTTCCATCTTTATCTTTAACATAGGTTGTACATCCAGACAGCGAAAATGTTAATATTCCTATTACAAAAAGTAATCCTATTTTCTTATGCATCTTTTCGCTCCTTTACTAAATTAAGTTTTTGTAAGGCAAAATTCAAATTATCACTCATTTCATTAAAACTACGACTTAAAATGCCCTTACCAACTATTATAATACAATCAAAATTATTTTTATAGTCATTTTGCGAAACAATTTCTTTAATTTGTCTTTTAATATGATTACGCACAACTGCATTTCCTATTTTTTTACCGACAGAAAAACCAAATCTATAAACAGAAGGCTCTCTTTTATCTATATATATAACATAATCCTTATATTTAAAAGGCCTATTTTCTTTAATAATACGATTGTAATCATTATTTTCTTTAACAATATTAATTTTTTTCATAATCCCACCTATATATTAATAAAACCACTGCATAGCCAGCAGTGGCAAATTAATGAGATAATACCTTGCGGCCTTTATTTCTTCTTCTATTTACAATACCGGCTTTCATACGCGCAAAAAATCCCATTTTTTTACTTCTCTTACGAGTATTTGGTTGAAAAGTTCTTTTTGACATTGATAACACCTCCTATACAAAACATATCGCTTAATAAATTATATAGATAAACAAATCATTTGTCAATTTATTAAACAAAATTAATTACAAAAATTGGGCATATTATATCAAAAAATCCAAAAAAAATCAACAACTAAGTTTTCCACAGTAAAAAAAATTGTGTATTTTTTTCATTTTTAAATCCACATAAAATTTCTAATTATTATAAACTATTTTTCCTATTTTTCAACATATGTGTAAAAAAATAATTTATACACAAATGTGCAAAAATAATTATCCACAATTTATGTGGAAATTAGACATATAATATTGTTTTTCGACAAAAAATGACATGTTAATAACTTTTTTTGATTTTTCCACAGTTTTTATAGAAAAAAATGTAAATTTATTGTAAAATGTATATAGATTGTTTATAACTATGGGGGTAGTATTATGGATTTAGAAAGTATGTGGTCCGTTTTTTTATCTAAAATTGAGATAAAATTAAAACCAGTTTTATTTCAAACTTGGTTTCAAGAAACAAAATTAATTGATTTAAATAATGAATATGCCATAGTTGAAGTTCCGCTTGATGTACACAAAAAACACCTTCAAGAAAACTATGGTGAAATAATTAAAGAAACATTTATGGAAGTTACAGGATCTATCTTCAAATTTAAATACGTTACTCCTGATGAAGTAGCAGAAGATACACCAAAACAAGAAATAAAAGAAAATAATGAAGCTGTTTTTGAAAGTGGACTAGACAGCAAATACACTTTTGACAATTTTATATCAGGTGAAAGTAATAAATTTGCCAAAGCAATTGGTCTAGCTGTTGCTGAAAAACCTGGAGCTATGTATAATCCATTATTTATATATGGAAATAGTGGACTTGGAAAAACCCATCTAATGCATGCAATAGGAAATTACATTGTAGCAACATCAAATAAAAAAGTACTATATGTTACAAGCGAAAAATTTGTTGATGACTTTCTTAATATATATAGAAAAAGTGAAACAAGCAACTTTAAAGCTGTGGATAACTTTAAAAGAAAATACCGAGACATAGATGTTTTAATGATTGATGATATTCAATACTTAGAAATTGCCAGTAAAACACAGCAAGAATTTTTCAACACCTTTAATGAATTACACAATAAAAATAAACAAATAATTATATCATCTGATAGATCACCTGATGACTTAAAAAAATTAGAAGAAAGATTAAGAACAAGATTCAATTGGGGATTAACAATAGATATATTACCACCAGATTTTAAATTAAGAATGGCAATACTAGATAAAAAAATAGAAGCTCAAGGAATTGGTAGCTTTGTACCTGAAGAAGTAAAAGAATATATTGCAAACAACTGTACAACAGATATAAGAAAACTAGAAGGTGCTTTGACTAGAGTCTTTGCTTATGCTACTATAATGAATGGTTCAGAAATAACCATAGAACTAGCTATAGAAGCATTAAAAGACTACATTGGAAAAAATATTATATCTAGAAACAAAATAGATCAAGTAATACAACTAGTTGCAAATAACTACAATATTACTGTAGAAGATATAAAATCTAAAAAAAGACTTTCTAAAATAGCTGTTCCAAGACAAATTGGAATGTATATATGTAGAGTTCACTTAAAAGAATCTTTACCAAAAATAGGAAGCGAATTTGGTGGAAAAGATCATACAACTGTTATGCATTCTGTTGCAAAAATAAAAAGAGAATTAAAAAAAGATAAAAACTTAGAAGTAGAAATTTCAAAAATAATAAACCAAATAAAATAGTGGATAAAAAAATTTTTTACACAGTTTTCCACAAAGTGTAAACCACATAAAAAAGCATAATTCATAATGATAAATCAACTTTTCCACACTTATCCACATCAATAATAAAAGATAATATTAAAATAAATAATAAAAGGAGTGATTTAAATGAAATTTGAAATTAAACAAGATGTCTTATTAGAACATTTAAATTATGTCATAAGAGGTATATCAACAAAAAACTTAAGACCAATATTAAATTGTATAAAATTTGAACTAAACGATGAAGGTTTATATTTAATGAGTACTGATGGAGAAATATCTATCAAAACTTTTATTGATAAAAAAGAAATTAGCAATATTGACACTAAAGGAGAAATAGTTGTATCAGGAAGATATATATATGAGATAATAAGAAAACTTCCTGGTGAAATAATTAATCTAGAAGAAGTAATAGATTCAAAACTTTATATAACAACAAATAATTCTTCTTTCACATTAAATTGTAGCAATGTTAATGAATTTCCAGATTTAGAATTAGAATTCAATCAAAACCCTATAATTTTAAATCAAAAATTATTTAAAACAATTATCAGTCAAACATCTTTTGCTACATCAGTAAGTGAAACAAGACCAGTCCTAACAGGTATAAACTTTAAAATAGAAGGAACTACATTAGAATGTACTGCCACCGATTCATATAGATTAGCTGTAAAAAGAATAAATTTAGAAAACAATGTTGTGGAAAAAGCAAATATTATCATTCCAACAAAGAATTTAAACGAATTAGTTAAACTAATGAATGAAGATGAAGACAATGTAGAAATGCATATCTTTGCTAATAAAGTTGTATTCAAATTTAATCAAATAATAATGATGACAAGGTTAATAAGTGGTACTTATCCAGATACATCAAAATTAATTCCAGAAACATATGAATTAACAATGAAAGTAAAATATGATGATTTATATAGTGCAATTGATAGAGCATCTCTATTAACTAATGAAAGTGATAAAAATACAATAAAATTTGAAACAACTGGAAATACAGCATTAATTTCATCAAATATTCCTGAAATAGGAAATGTTGAAGAAAAAATTACTGTGGAAAAAAATAATGAAAGTGAAATAAAAATAGCCTTCAACTCCAAATTTATGATGGATGCCGTTAAGTCATTAGAATCAGAAGAAATAGAACTAATGTTCAATGGTGAAATAAAACCAATAATATTAAAAAATGTTGAAACAAGTGACTTAATTCAATTAATTTTACCAATAAGAACTTACTAAAAAAGTTCTTTTTTTAATTTTATGACAAAAACTAACATTTTTCGACATAAAAAAAGAGTATAAGAGAAACAGCCATTTAAAGGCGAGGAGGTTTTATGATAAAAGAAGAATATGAAATTAACTCATCAACATGTGCACTTATCCCCAAAGATAACTTTTCCACAGTAATAATTGAAAAACAAGAAGAAATTTCAATTTTATTACCAATTCAAAAAGTTATAGAATATAGTTGTGCATATTATGGAAGCTCATATAATGGTAGGGTTGATGGTTCGAAAAATGCATTAGGAAGCAAATATAAATTACCTATAATCATAGAAGAAACAAGAGAATTAATTTTTTTTCCTACTTTATCACCAGAAAATAATGAATGTATTTGGATTTCATTAAATAATCTTGCAAATTACAAAAAAGTAGAAAATAATGTTGTTGTACAATTCAAAGAGAACAAAGAAATAACTGTAAACATTTCTTATGAATCATTTGAAAACCAAGTTTTAAGAGCTACCAAATTGTTGTTAATTTTAAAAAATCGAAAAAACGAAGCAAAATTATGATAAAAATAGGTTATATTTAACCTATTTTTGCGTTAAAGCCCTTATTTTGTGGTATAATGGTTATGAGGTATAGGAGTATGCAAAAGGCTATAATTTTAAAAATAGTTGCTTAAAAATAGGTAGTGAGGTAAAACATGATTATTAAAACACTTGATATTCAAAATTTTAGAAACTACACATCTCTGAAATTAGAACTTGATAATAAGTTAAATATAATTTATGGACAAAATGGACAAGGTAAAACCAATTTATTAGAGAGTATTTATTTATTAGGTTTTACTACATCTCACAGAACTTTTACCTCAGATAATTTAATTAAAACCGGTGAAGAAAAAGCTATAATTAAAGGAAAACTTATAAAAGATATATCCTATAATTTAGAAATTGACCTTACAAAATCAAAAAAACAAGTAAAAATTGATGACAAAATCATAAACAAAATTACCGACTACATAGAAAAGATGAATGTCATAATTTTTTCATCTGAAGATTTAGATTTAATTAAAGGATCACCAGGAGAAAGAAGAAAATATTTTAATTTAGAATTATCTCAACTATCAATTAACTATTATAGTGCCATAAATGATTTTAATAAACTTTTAAAAATTCGTAATGAATACTTAAAAGAATTAAATCAAAATATACCTATTGATTTAAATTATTTTCATATTCTAAATGATTATTTAGTAAGTAAAAGTATTTTTATTTATCAAATGAGAAATAAATTTGTGGAAAAATTAAATAAAATTTGTCCACCTATCTTTGAAGAAATAGCTAATATAAAAGGATTTAATATTAAGTATCATCCTTCAATAGAATTAGAAAATTTTGACAAAGAAACACTAAAAAAAGCATTAGAAGCTGCCTATAATAATCATCTAGAAAAAGAAATACATCTAAAATCTACATTATATGGTCCTCACAGAGATGATTTTACTTTCAACATAGAAACACATAACTTAAGAGAATTTGGCTCACAGGGGCAGCAAAAAATGGCTGTAATAGCCTTAAAACTATCTGAAATAGAAGTCTTTAAAGACTTTAAACAAACAAGCCCTATTATATTACTTGATGATGTATTTAGTGATTTAGATAATACTAAAAAAAATAATTTATTAAAACATATTCAGGGTGATATGCAAGTTATTATTACAACAACAGATTTAGATAGTATTGATAAAAAACTCCTATCCAAAGCTAAACTTATCCATATAAAAAATGGACAATTAAATGAAACAGAGGTGGAAAAATGAACGAAAATACCGAACACTATGATGTATCCGATATTCAGGTCTTAGAAGGACTAGAAGCTGTTAGAAAACGACCAGGAATGTATATCGGAACAACAGATGTTAAAGGACTTCACCATCTAGTATGGGAAATAGTTGATAATAGTATTGATGAAGCATTAGCAGGTTATTGTAATGCTATTGAGATTGTTATTAATAAAGGTAATTCTATAACAGTCAAAGATAATGGCCGTGGAATTCCTGTGGGAATTCACCCTAAAACTGGTCTTTCAACCGTTGAAACTGTTTATACTGTCTTGCATGCAGGAGGAAAATTTGGTGGTGGAGGTTATAAAGTTTCTGGTGGACTCCACGGAGTTGGAGCATCAGTAGTAAATGCCTTATCAAGTTGGACAGTAGTAACTGTATATCATGAAGGTAAGATATATGAAGCTAAATTTAAAAATGGTGGACACATTGAACAAAAACTAACTGTAATTGGTGAATGCGATCCAAATAGAACAGGTACAACTGTAACATTCAAACCAGATGCTGAAATATTTGATACAGATATCTTTGATTATGAAACTTTAAGAATAAGGACTAGAGAATTAGCATTCTTAAATAAAGGTTTAAAAATAACCTTAAGAGATGATCGTGATGAGGAAGATACAACTGGCGAAACCTTCCATTATGAAGGTGGTATTAGTGAATATGTTAAATATTTAAATAAAAACAAAACCCCAATTCAAAACGACATTATTCACCTATCTGGAGAAGATGAAGGTGTTTTCTTTGAAGTAGCAATGCAATATACAAAAGATTATAAAAGTAATATATATTCTTTTGTAAACAATATAAATACTCATGATGGAGGAACACATGAAGAAGGAGTTAGAAGAGCTTTAACTAGAGTAATAAATAACTACGCAAGAAAAACAGGAATGTTAAAAGACAAAGATGAATCATTAAGTGGTGATGATGTTAAAGAAGGATTAACAATGATTGTTTCTTGTAAACACCCAAACCCTCAATTTGAAGGACAAACAAAAGGAAGATTAGGAAATTCAGAAGTAAGAAAATTAGCTGATAAAGTGTTTGCTGAAGGTTTTGAAAGGTATTTACTAGAAAATCCAGATGAAGCAAGAATTATTGTTGATAAAAGTATGACAGCGGCTCGTGCAAGAGTAGCTGCAAAAAAAGCAAGAGAATTAACTAGAAGAAAAAGTGACTTAGATGTAATTAACTTTGGTGGAAAACTGGTAGATTGTAAAGATAAAGACCCATCAAAATGTGAAATATTTTTAGTCGAGGGAGATTCAGCTGGAGGTTCAGCAATCAAAGGAAGAGATTCAATGACTCAAGCAATTTTGCCATTAAGAGGAAAGATTTTAAATGTTGAAAAAGCTAGATTAGATAGAGCTTTATCTAATGAAGAAATAAGAACAATTATAACAGCTTTTGGTACAGGAATAGGTCAAGAATTTGATTTAAAGAAATTAAGGTATCATAAAATTGTTATCATGACCGATGCCGATGTCGATGGATCACACATTAGAGTATTATTACTTACCCTATTCTATCGCTTCTTTAGACCAATTATTGAAGCTGGGCATGTTTATGCAGCGCAGCCACCATTATTCTGTATTAAACATGGAAAAACAATTAAATATGTTTTAAATGAGGAAGAAAGAGATACCTATCTCGCATCTTTAAACCCAAATACTAAATACGAAATAACTCGTATGAAAGGTTTAGGTGAAATGGATGCTGAAGAATTAAATGAAACAACAATGGATATAAATAAACGTGTACTTAGAAAAATAACTTTAGATGATGTAATGGCAGCTGATGAAGCATTTTCTAAATTAATGGGTGAAGAAGTAGAACCTAGAAGAAAATTCATCGAAGAAAATGCAACATATGCTGAAACAATAGATGTATAGGAGGTAAAACATGGATCACACAAGAGATAGATTACAAGAAAACAACATAGTAAATGAAATTGAAAGTTCTTTTATAGAATATTCAATGAGTGTTATTAAATCACGTGCCCTACCCGATTTAAGAGATGGTTTAAAACCTGTACATCGTCGTATTTTATATTCAATGTTTGAATCAGGATACACTCCAGATAAACCTCATAAGAAAAGTGCAAAAACAGTCGGAGAAGTTATGGGTAACTATCACCCACATGGTGACTCAAGTATTTATGAAGCCATGGTTCGTATGGCTCAAGATTTTAGTTATAGATATCCTTTAATTGATGGGCATGGAAACTTTGGTAATATCGAAGGTTATGGTGCAGCAGCTATGCGTTATACCGAATCTAGATTAGCTAAAATATCCTTAGAATTATTGCGAGATATAAATAAAAACACAGTAGATTTCACTACTAACTATGATGAAACAAGAAAAGAACCTGTAGTGTTACCTTCTCGTTTTCCAAATATTTTAGTTAATGGAACAATGGGTATTGCCGTTGGTATGGCAACCAATATACCACCACATAATCTAGGTGAAGTAATAGATGGTTGTATTGCATATATTGATAATCCAGACATTGATACTGATGGATTAATGCAATATATTAAAGGACCAGATTTTCCAACTGGAGCGACAATACTAGGTAATAGTGGTATTAAAAAAGCCTATGAAACAGGTCGTGGAACAATTACCATTAGAAGTAAAGCTACAATTGAAGAAAAAAATGGTCGTCATTATATTGTAATTGATGAAGTACCTTATGGAGTAAATACTTCAGAGTTAAAAAACAAAGTTGCTGAACTTGTCCACACCAAAGTAATTGATGGTATATCTGATTATCATACAGATCTAAAAGATGGTATTAAAATAACTATTACATTAAAAAAAGATGCTAATCCTCAAGTTGTTTTAAATAACTTATATAAACACACACAATTTCAAACAACCTATGGAATTATCTTATTAATGCTTGATAATAATACTCCAAGAACTTTAGGACTAAAAGATATTATTTCAAAATATGTAGATTATCAAAAAGAAGTTATTATTAGAAGAACAAGATTTGATTTAGATAAAGCCGAAAAAAGAGTTCATATTTTAGAAGGATATAAAATAGCTCTTGATAATATCGATGATTTTATTCAAATAATAAAAGAAGCTCAAACAGATACTGAAGCTAAAACAAAATTAATCTCTAAATATAGTTTAACTGAAATTCAAGCCGAAGCTATTTTAGAATTAAAATTACGTCGTTTAACAGGATTAGAAAGAGATAAAATTGAAGCCGAATTAAACGATTTATTAGAAAAAATTAAATATTACAAAGAAATTCTTGCATCAGAAGCCAAAGTATTAGAAATTATCAAAACAGAAATGTTAGAAATCAAAAATAAATATGGTGATGAAAGACATACAAACATTGATATGACAGCAATTGATTACATAGAGGATGAATCACTCATACCTGTGGAAAACATCGTTGTAACCTTAACTAATAAAGGTTATATCAAACGTATGACTAGTGAAACCTATAAAACTCAAAATCGTGGCGGTGTTGGAATAAAAGGTATGACTACAAATGAAAATGATTTTGTGGAAAAACTAATATCAATGACAACCCATGATTACTTGATGTTCTTTACCAACAAAGGTAAAGCATATAGAGTTAAAGGTTATGAAATACCACAATATAGTCGTCAATCAAAAGGTATACCAATAGTTAATTTATTACCATTTGATAAAGAAGAAGAAGTTACAGCAATGCTTAAAATAGATCAAAATGAAGATAATAAGAATATTGTATTTTGTACACAAAATGGATTAATCAAACGTACAGCATTAACAGAATTTGAAAATATTAGAAACAGTGGAAAAATAGCTATTTCTTTAAAAGAAAATGATCAATTAATATCAGTGAAAAAAACAACTGGGGAAAATGAAATAATTATTGCTGCCTCAAACGGAAGAATGATTAGATTTAATGAACAAGAAATTAGAATTATGGGTAGAACTGCATCAGGAGTTAAAGGTATTGACCTCGGTGATGGTAAATGTGTAGGTTGCGAAATAGCTAATCCAGATCAACAAATTCTAGTTGTAACCGAAAAAGGATATGGAAAACGTACTAATATAAATGAATATCGTATGACACACCGTGGTAGTAAAGGTGTTAAAGCCTTAAATATAACCGAAAAAAATGGTAACATAGTATCATTTAAAATAGTAAATAGTGATGAAGATCTAATGATAATCACAAATAGTGGTATTATTATAAGGTTATCTGTAGATCAAATTTCTACAACTGGAAGAGTTGCACAAGGTGTAAGATTAATTCATTTAAAAGACAATCAAACAGTAAGTAGTATTGCTTTACTTGATAAAGAAACAGCAGAAGAAATTCAAGAAGAATAAGAAAACTAACAAAATGTTTCACGTGAAACATTAGAATAAAAGACGGAAAAACATCCGTTCTTTTTAATAAAAAAATCAATGTTTCACGTGAAACATATAGCGTTTCATTAATACTAATATTATAAATAAAAGAAAATTATCAATATCTAGAATAAGATATATATAATAAAAAATATTAAAATAATAAAAAAAATATCCACAGTAATAATGTTTCACGTGAAACATTTTGACAATTTCTAACAAATACTATTCGTATTTAACTATATTTAAAATGAAATATAATGTATATAAAAATTAGAAAGATATCCACAGTACTAATGTTTCACGTGAAACATTTTGGCAATTTCTAACAAATACTATTCGTATTTAACTATATTTAAAATGAAATATAATGTATATAAAAATTAAAAAGATATCCACAGCACTAATGTTTCACGTGAAACATTTTGGCAATTTCTAAAAATTATTGTTTATATTTAATTACGTTCAAAATAGGAATATAAGTATTTATAAAAATAAAAAACATTCGAAATTGTATATATTTCATGTAAATATATTAGAAATTTATTAATTTTAGTATTATAAATTAAATAAAATAATTCATTCGATTTAATCTATTTTAAAATAAATCAATAATAAAAGCATTCATATTAAAAACAAAATTACATTACAATAATAAAGAAATAAATTATCCACAGTACTAATGTTTCACGTGAAACATTAGTACTTTTTTTATAAATATAATTAATTCATCTCATACTATGTATATAAATTTATTATATTACACTAAATTTAATTAATTAAAGTTAAAAATAATATATTTTTCATACATTTATTAATTTAAAACAAATAAAATAATCAAAATGTTTCACGTGAAACATTGGTTAATATGTTTATATATTTATTATAAATTTGTTTAATCTATTTTTGATAAAATGTTTCACGTGAAACATTAAATAAAAAAATACTGTGGAAAAACACTTTTTTTATCTACTTTTATTGAAATTTTAATAAAAATATTATAATATATTAATGGTACAACATTTATAACTGAACCAGGTCAGAATCGGAAGATAGCAGCCTTAAGGTCCTCTAAATGTGTGTACCTTTTTATTTAGGTGATAATATGAATAAATATATGGAAATAGCTCTCAAAGAAGCTCAAAAAAGTTTGAAAACAAATGATGTGCCAGTGGGCGCAGTTATTGTGGAAAATGATAAAATAATTGCAAAAGCTCATAATACAAGAGAAAAAAACTGTTCCATAATAGGACATGCCGAAATAAACGCAATTGAAAAAGCTTGTAAAGAGAAAAAAACATGGCATTTAGATACATGTACTTTATACGTAACCCTTGAGCCATGTCAAATGTGTATGGAAGCCGCAAAACAAGCACGAATTAAGTGTATAATATACGCAGCTGAACAACAAAAACATCCTAATTTAAAAGAACCTCAAATGACTCAAATAAAAAATGTGGAAAACTCTAGTAATTTATTAAAACAATTCTTTCAAAGTAAAAGGAAATAAGTATTTTAGCCTAAAAAAACAAAAACTTATTTTCTTTTATTGTGGATAAATATGATATAATTATAACTAGTAGAGGTGATAAAATTGTATCAAGCATTATATAGAAAATACAGACCTAAAACTTTAGATGATATATTTGGGCAAGATGTAATTGTTCAAATAATAAAAAATTCAATATTAAACAATCAAATAAACCATGCTTATCTATTTGCTGGACCAAGAGGTACAGGTAAAACAAGTATCGCCAAAATATTTGCTAAAATAATAAATTGTGAGCACCCAATAGATTGTAAGCCATGTGGAAAATGTATAAGTTGTACTCAAGAAAACAACAGTGATATCATTGAAATTGATGCAGCAAGTAACAATGGTGTTGATGAAATCAGAGAATTAAGAAATAAAGTAAATTTACTTCCCGCATACGGAAAATATAAAGTATATATAATTGATGAAGTTCATATGTTAACTCAAGGAGCCTTCAATGCTCTTTTAAAAACATTAGAAGAACCCCCTGCTCATGTAATATTTATACTCGCAACTACTGATCCACATAAAGTTTTAGAAACAATTTTATCTAGATGCCAAAGATTAGATTTCAAAAAAATTAGTAATGAAGCAATTGTGAAAAACTTATCAAAAATAGCAAAAAAAGAACAAATTGATGTTGATAAAGAAGCATTATATGAAATTGCTAAATTAGCTGATGGTGGAATGAGAGACTCGGTTGGAATGTTAGATCAAGCAAGAGCATACACTGAAGGAAAAATAACAGTTAATGACATTCATGATATAAATGGAACATTAACAGATACAAATTTAAAAAATTTATTAGAAAATATAATTGATAATAAATTAGATGAAATATTAGAAAAAATTGATACTTATAACGATAGAGGAAAAAATTTTGTAAAATTATTAGAAGAATTTATAGATTTTATTAGAAATATATTGTTATTTAAAGAAGCTCCAAAATATTTTAAAGAAAAAGTTCAAAATATTGCAATATACGAAGAAATAGCACCTAAAATAACAATAAATCAGCTATTTAATATAATAGAAACACTAAATAAGTACTCTTTTGAAATGAAGAACAACAATAATAGCAAATTATTATTTGAATTAGCACTTATTAAAATAATTTCAGAAAAAAATAAAGAAATAGTGGAAAAAACTAATAATTATTCAATAAAAGATGAAAAAATTGATATAAAGCAAACAAAAAAAGAACAAAATACTGAAAAAATGAAAGAAAATGTGGAAAAATCAGTTCAAATTGTGGAAAATTCTACAAAAACGCCAGAAAATCACGAACAAACGAACGCTTTTAAACAAAAAGAAACCTCTTTACCATTAAAAAAAGTAGAAACACCTAAAAAATCCAATAATGAAAACTTGAGAAAGAATATTGAAAAAATAAAATCAATACGAATAGATAATACACTAGCAAAATTTAATAAAAAAGAAGTAAGAAGTATAACTCCTGCTTTAGAACTATTAAATGATTTACTATTAAATCTAGACTATAGTAATGCTGCATCTATTCTTTTAGATGGAACATTAAAAGCCGCAAGTGATAAAAATTTAATTTTTGTTTATAAAACAAAAAGATTATCAGATTTATTTAATGAAAATTTATTAATTCTTGAAGAAACTATTGAAAAAATATTAAATAAAAAATATAATTTAATTGCAACAGATATAGATGAATGGGAAATAATTAAAAATGAATTTAATAATAAATTAAGACCATTCATTTATAAAGAAGAACAATTTAAATTAGAAGATATTTTCAAAGATGATGAACCAGAAAATAATATACAATCAATGTTTGAAGATATCATAGAATATAATTAAAAGAAAGAAGGAATGAAAATGAATATTCAAGCTATGATGAAACAAGCTCAAAAATTACAAAATGATATGTTAAAAGAGAAAAGTCAAATTGATGAAAAAATATTTGAAGGAAAATCATCTTTTGTAACAGTAAAAGTAAAAGGAACAAAAGAAGTTGTTGAAATAAAGATAGATGCTGAAAATTTAGAAAAAGATGATATAGAAATGTTACAAGATATGATATTAGTAGCAATAAATGATGCAAATCATCAAGTAGATGAAGAAACAGAACAAAAAATGGGAAAATATACTAAAGGAATGCCAGGTCTTTTCTAATGAATTATCCAAAAACAATTTTAAATTTAATAGAATGCTTTAAAAAATTTCCAGGTATTGGTGAGAAAACAGCCGAACGATTAGCCCTATCCAGTATAAATATGGATGATGATATAATTAATTTGTTTAGTAAATCATTAAAAGATGGAAAAACAAAAATAAAAAAATGTTCTAGATGTGGAAGTTTAACTGAAGATGATTTATGTCAGATTTGCAAAGATGAAAATCGCGATAGAAAAACATTATGTGTAGTAGAAGAATGCAAAAATGTTATATTATTTGAAAAAATAGGTACTTTTAGAGGAATATACCATGTTTTAGGAGGATTAATATCCCCTTTGGATGGAATAAATCCAGAAGATATTCATATAGACAAATTAATTAAAAGAATAAAAGATGAAAACATAAAAGAAGTTATTTTAGCCATTAAACCAAGCGTTGAAGGAGAAACTACAACCCTTTATATAAGAAAAATGTTAGAAGGAACAGATGTTAAAATATCAAAAATTGCTCATGGAATTCCTATGGGAGCTGATATTGATTATATTGATCCACTAACTCTTGAAATGGCTATTGAAGATCGAACAACTATTTCATAATTTACAATCATAAACTATATAATTTATTGAGGTGTTTCATGCTTAATAAATTATTTAAAACATTAAAAAAATTAATTATGAGTTTTTTTATGTTATATGGTTATAATGTAATTGTTCCTGCCACAGCAATAATTCCTATTAATTTAATCACTGTATTATTAATAACAATATTTAGTATTCCTGCATTTATTTTTTTAATTATCATAAGACTTGTAGTATATTAGGAGGAAAAAGATGTTAGATGGTTATAAAACTTCTCAGCCAATTGTTTATCAAATATTAAAAAATGCCATTAAAGATGACAAATGTTCACACGCCTATTTAGTAGAAACAGGCGGTTTTTATGATTCATTTAATTTTATAATGTCTTTTGTCAAATCACTTTTATGCCCTTTTAATAAACTAACTAAACAAGATTGTAACAACTGCCACCAATGTGAAGTAATAGAATCAGGCAATTTCCCTGAAATAGAAATTATTGAGCCTGATGGTCTATGGATAAAAAAAGAGCAACTTCAAAATTTACAAAAAGAATTTAATACCAAAGCCTTAATTGGAAACAAAAGAGTATATATTATTAAAAAGGCTGATAGATTAAATAAATCAGCAGCAAATTCAATATTAAAATTTTTAGAAGAACCAGATAATAATATTGTTGCGATATTAATGACAGATAATATCTATAGTGTTTTATCAACAATTCGCTCGCGTTGTCAAATACTAAGGTTGAAAGCTACAAAAATAGTTGATGAAAGTAAATCACCAATTGAAAAATTAAAACAAATAATATCTTTAAATAATAATAGTATAAATTCAGAAGAAATTGATTTAAAAATAAATAAAGTAATAGAATTTGTTAATTATTATGAAAAAAACCATCTCAATACCATTCTTTATACAGAAAAACTTTGGAATGAATATATAACTTCTAAAGAAGAAACAGAAATAGCTTATGAAATAATAATTAACTATTATAAAGATATACTAAATTATAAATTAAATAAACCGCTAGAAATCTTTGAGGTTAATAATGACATAAAAGATATTGATAAAAATAATACTCAAGAAGAAATTTGTGATAAAATTAATAAATTAGTTGAACTAAAAGAATTAATAAAATATAATATAAACTTGAATTTACTAATGGATAAATTAATTACAAATTTGGAAGGAGCGATATAAATGAAGCAAGTCGTTGGTGTAAATTTTAAACCACATGGACAAGTATATTACTTTAATCCAGGAAAATTAAATTTAAAACAAAATATTACAGTTATAGTTGAAACTGAACACGGTCTTCAATTTGGAACTGTGGTAAACCCTAAAATAGAAATAAATCCAGACAAAATTAATGGAGAATTGAAAAAAGTAATTAGAATAGCAAATAAAAATGATTATACAAAACATAGAAAAAACTTAAAAGATTCAGCTCTTGCTCTAAAAAAATGTCGCCAAATTGTTGAAAGAGATGATATGAAAATGCATATCATTGATGCAAGTTACACATTTGATCGTGACAAATTAATTTTTAGATTTTTAGCTGATAACAGAATTGATTTTAGAGAACTAGCCCGTGAACTCGCAGCCATCTATAAAGTAAGAATAGAACTTAGACAAATTGGAATTAGAGATAAAGCTAAAGAAGTTGGTGGTTATGGACCTTGTGGTCAAAAATTATGTTGTGCCAGATTCTTACAAGATTTAAATGCTGTCTCAATAAACATGGCTAAAAATCAAAATATTGCGTTAAATCCAAGTAAAATTAATGGTGCTTGTGGTAGATTAATGTGTTGTCTAAAATATGAAGATGAATGTTATGAAGAGTGCCGAAAAGAAATGAAAAAAATAGGTGATAAAGTAAAAACTGAACACGGTGAAGGAACTATAACCGGTTTGGAAATCTTAAGACAAAAATACAAAGTTAATGTTCCAAACTATGGAATGGTAGAAGTTGATAAAAGTGAAAGTAACTAATTATTTACTCGGTTATGAAAACCTTAAAATAATTCAAGACAACGAAATGTTTAACTTTTCTTTAGATTCGGTCTTACTTCCAAACTTTATTTCAATAAATGAATCTACAAAAAACATATTAGATATTGGTACTGGTAATGCACCAATACCTTTAATTTTATCGAAAAAAACAAAAGCTAAAATAATAGGTTTAGAAATTCAAAAAGAAGTAAGCGAAATGGCTCAAGAAACAGTTAAAATGAATAATTTAGCAAACCAAATAACAATAATTAATGAAGATGCTAAAGAATATGCCAAAGCTACCACTCCAGAATTTTTTGATATAATAACTTGTAACCCACCATATTTTGAGGTTAAAAAAACATCAAGAATTAATAAAAATGATTATAAGACAATTGCTCGTCATGAAGTGACTTTAAATTTAAACGATATTCTTAAAATAGCAAGAAAACTTTTAAAAAATGGTGGAACTATTGGTTTAGTTCATAGACCAGAAAGACTAATTGATATTTTAACTATAATGCGAGAAAACAATATTGAGCCTAAAAAAATAAGACTAATTTATCCTAGAAAAAATAAAGAAGCTAATATTTTATTAATTGAAGGAAAAAAGAACGGTAAAAAAGGTTTAAAAATTATGCCACCTTTATATAGTCATAATCCAGATGGATCTTATACTGAAGAAATTCAAAAATACTTTAAGTGAGATGATTTAAATGATACAAAAAAGTTATGATGGCTCCCCTACTTTATATATCGTACCAACTCCAATTGGTAACCTTGAAGATATAACAATAAGAGCCTTGAACATTTTAAAAGAAGTTGATGTTATATTTGCTGAAGACACAAGAACTACTAAACAATTACTAAATCATTTTGACATAAATAATAGATTAATTTCTAGTCATTTGTATAATGAAAATCAAAATGAAGAAAAAGAAATAGATTATTTAAAAGAAGGTAAAAACATTGCTATTGTAAGTGACAGAGGAACTCCAGTTATTAGTGATCCGGGATATATTCTAGTTAAAAATGCTATTAAACATGGCTATAATGTCGTTTGTCTTCCTGGTCCAACAGCTGTAATTCCCGCACTAGTCATGTCAGGTTTAAGTGGTGGACCATTTACCTTCTATGGTTTTTTAAATAGTAAAGAAAGCAAAAGAAAAAAGGAATTAGAATCTTTAAAAATGAATCCCTACCCTATTGCTTTTTATGAAGCTCCTCATAGGTTAATGAAAACTTTAAATAATATTTATGAAATATTTGGTAACAGAAATGTTGCTATTGTTCGGGAAATAAGTAAACGATATGAAGAAGTTATTCGTGGAACTGTGGAAAACATTCTTAAAACTGTGGAAAACTTAAAAGGAGAAATAGTAATTATCGTTGAAGGTAATCATGAAAAACAGACCTTTGATAACTTATCTATTAAAGACCATGTTGATTTATATATTAAAGATGGTCTAACACCAAATGAAGCCATAAAAAAAGTCGCTAAAGAACGTAACGTTCCTAAAAGCGAAATCTATAATGAATATCATAATTTATAAGGTTTATTAAACCTTATTTTTTGTTCTATATAGTAATCATTTAAAAAGTACAAAAAACACAAAATGTGCTATAATATTAACGTCAAAGAAAAAGAGGTGAGAAAAATGAAGTTAATCGTTGGCTTAGGAAATCCAGGCAAAGAATATGAAAATACTAGACATAATGTTGGATTTAAATTCATAGATAAATTTGCTAAAGCAAATAATCTTGATTTTAACAAAGAAAAATTTAATGGTTTATATACAGAATTTAATTATAAAGGTGAAAAAATAATTTTATTAAAACCTCAAAAATACATGAACCTATCAGGTGAAGTAGTAATAAAATTTAAAGACTTTTATAAAATAAATTTAGAAGATATATTAATAATTTGTGATGATTTAGATACTGAACTAGGTAAATTAAAATTAAAATACAAAGGTTCATCTGGTGGTCATAATGGTTTAAAAAATATTGAAAATCATCTTCATACAAAGGAATATAAGAGAATAAAAATTGGTATTTCTAATAATAAAGATAAAGATAGAATTGATTATGTCATCGGTAAAATGCCTAAAGATGAATTAGAAATATTAGAAAAAGTAACCGATAATGCTGAGAAAATTCTTAAAGACTATTTAGAACTTTCATTTGATAATCTCATGAATAAATATAATTCTATGGAAGTGATAAAATGACCTTTATAGATAAAATATTTGATACTGTTGATACCAAAGAATTAATCGGTTTAAATAATGAATTAAAAAGTATCTACATCTATGAAAAATTCAAAAACAGTAATAGTTCAGTTATTCTAGTAACTTCAAATCTTCACGAAGCCGGATTAATTTATAATTCACTTACCCACTATACTGATAAAGTATGGTTTTTTCCCATGGACGATTTTATAACTAGTGAAGCAATCGCCGTCTCACCAGAATTTAAAATCACTCGTTTAGAAGCATTGAATTCTTTAACCAAAGAAGACAAAGCCATTGTCGTAACTAACCTCATGGGATATTTAAGGTTTTTGCCCTCAAAAGAAAAATTTAAAGATAGTAAAATTAATTTAAAAGTTGGTGACATGATCAACTTAGATGAATTAATTGAAAAACTATTTAACCTAGGTTATAAAAGAGAAACAACCGTAAATATGACTGGTGAAATTGCTGTCAGAGGATATGTCATCGATATATTTCCAATCAATAGTGATAACCCAATCAGAATAGAATTCTGGGGTGATGAAATAGACTCCATTAGAACTTTCAACATCGATTCCCAGCTCACCTTATCTAAAATAAACGAAGTAACTATTTTTCCAAACACCGAAACCTTACTTGAAAAATATAACTTTGAAGCAAAACATCGTGAGATGCAATATGAAAAAAATATCACTAATATTACAGGTTATTTAAATAATCCTGTAACAATTTATAATAACTATCATTCTTTAATGGTTAATTATGATTTGCTTTTGGAAGAAATGCTAAACTATAGTATAAGTATTAACTTAGATTCTAATACAAAATACATGTTTGAGTTTGAAAAAATTCAAGATAAAGATGCTATTATCTTTGAAGAATTTCATAACAGTTCAAAAAATAGTAAAGCCCAAATATTTAATAAAGTAGATATAGAAGCTTTTCCTAAAGATCCAAAACAAATTAATGATAGATTAAACATCTATTTAAAATCAGGTAAACTAGTAATAATTTGCCTAGATAGTCGTTATCAAGTAAACAAATTAATTGAATTTTTAGATAATAAAAATCTAACTTATACTAATGAAAATGAATTATTTCCTGGGAAAATAAATTTAATTGTAAAAAAAATTAATGGTGGTTTTATAACCGATAATTATATAGTAATAACTGAAAAAGAACTATTTGATAAAAAAGAAGAAAATGGTTATAAAACAAAATTCAAGTATGGAACTAGAATAAAAGATATCACTAAATTAGAAATTGGTGACTATGTTGTTCACGGAATTCATGGTATTGGTAGATATGATGGACTAAAAACAATTGTTAAAAATGGTCTAAAAAAAGATTATCTAACTATCACCTATCGTGACAACGATAAATTATATATTCCAGTCGAAAAATTAGATTTAATCACTAAATACTCTTCTGGGGATGCATCCATTCCTAAATTAAATAAACTAGGCAGTCATGAATGGCAAAAAACAAAAGCCAGAGCTCGTAAAAAAGCAGAAGACATTGCCGAAGATTTACTTAAAATGTATGCTATTAGAGAATCTAAAAAAGGTTTTGCTTTTGAAAAAGATGGTCCAGAGCAAATTGCTTTTGAAAAAGAATTTGAACACGAGGAAACACCAGATCAATTAAGAGTTACTGAAGAGATAAAAAAAGACATGGAATCAGATAAACCAATGGATAGATTATTATGCGGTGATGTTGGATATGGAAAAACCGAAGTTGCCTTTAGAGCTATATTTAAAGCAATAATATCAGGTAAACAAGCCGCAATTCTCTGTCCAACTACTATTCTCTCTTCTCAGCACTTTCAAAATGCCATCGAAAGATTTAAGTCATTCCCAGTTGATATTGCATTGTTAAATAGGTTTGTCTCACCAAAAGAAACCAAAGAAACTTTAGAAAAACTAGAAAAAGGACAAATTGACTTATTAATTGGAACTCATAGAATTTTAAGTGATGATGTAAAATTTAAAGACTTAGGTCTACTCGTTATCGACGAAGAACAACGTTTCGGGGTTAAGCACAAAGAAAAAATCAAAGAATATAAAAATAACGTTGATGTCTTAACCTTATCCGCAACCCCTATTCCAAGAACCTTACAAATGTCGATAGCGGGAATTAGAAGTCTATCACTAATTGAAACCCCACCAGTTGACCGCTACCCTATTCAAACCTACGTCTTAGCCGAAAATAAACAAATTATTAAAGATGCCATATATAAAGAATTAGCTCGTGGCGGACAAGTATTTGTTTTATATAATCAGGTTGCTAATATAGATGTAGAAAAAATAGAATTACAACGATTAGTACCAGAAGCGAAAATAGGAGTAGCTCACGGTCAAATGAATAAAAATGAATTAGAAAAAGTCATGATGGACTTCACTGATAAAAAATATGATGTTCTATTATGTACTACTATTATTGAAACAGGAATTGATATCGAATCCGCAAACACTTTAATCATTATAGATGCGGACCACTTTGGACTATCACAGCTTTATCAAATAAGAGGAAGAATTGGCAGAAGCAACAAAATAGCCTATTGTTATTTAATGTATGCTCCAAATAAAATCTTATCAGAAGTAGCTACTAAAAGATTGAAAGTCATCAAAGACTTCACCGAATTAGGCAGTGGTTTTGCCATAGCCATGCGTGATTTATCAATCAGAGGTGCTGGTGATATTTTAGGTAGTGAGCAAGCTGGCTTCATCGACAGTATTGGTATTGAATTATTTATGCAAATGCTAAACGAAGAAGTTGCTAAATTAAAAGGTGAAAAACCAAAAGAAGAAGAAACTAAAGATACCCCACCACTTATTGATGTCGCAACCTCAATTAATGATAGCTTTGTTAGTGATGAAGATTTAAAAATCGAAATCCACAAGAAAATTTGTAGTATTGATTCCTATGATTCCCTTAATACAATAAAACATGAATTAGAAGATAGATTCGGTAAACTATCAGAAGATTTAATTATCTATATGCATGAAGAATTATTTGAAAAAGAGGCTAAAGAATTAAATATTCAAAACATCAGACAAACTAAAAACTCTATAGAAATAACCTTAGATAAAGATTTGACAAACAAAATCGATGGTGAAACACTATTCTTTGAAACATCAAATCTATCTAGAATGTTTAGATTCAGTATGAAATTTGGTAGATTAGTCATTACTTTAGATACCGTTAAATTAGATAAACATTTCATTTATTATTTATTAGATTTTATAAATATCTTAAAAAAATCAATTAAAAAGGAGATCAAAGATGAATAACTATCAAAAAAATAAAATGATATCAAGAAATTTATGATAAACCAACACATTGGTATAAATGCCAAATGAATACATTGACTACCAAGATACAAACTTTTGGCAACTATTTAATTTTATTGTTGAAAGATTACGTATTGATCTAAAAGAGTCATATGAACAACTAGATGCGATAAATAACCTATCACAAATACCATTAGAATATCGCATCAAAGAACTATGTCTTCTTGCCCTAGCAACTAATCCTTCAACTACCTTAAAATACATCCCAGATGAAATAAAAACCGAAGAAATCTGTCAAATAGTTTTTATTGCAAACCTTAAAAGTAACTTTAAATATATTCCAGATAAATTTAAAACAGAGGAAATGTGTGAAGAAGCATTTAATGCCAATCCCAAAAATTATAAATTTATTCCAGCAATATATAGAAAAATGTATATGCAAGAATTTATATAACAAAAAAATAATCATCATAAATAAAAACTTGACATAAAGTAAGAAAATTGCTAATATATAGCAAAAAAAATGAAAGAAGGGGTACCCATTAAACCTAAATATAGAAATGATGTTAATATTGATTTAATACCTCGTAAAGATGAATTTACCAAATATCAAACAGGAGTTAATATTAAATTATTTACAAATGATGTTAAAGTGGCTATAGTTACAGCACCAACCGCCCTATTATTAGGAACACTTAATCAGTCAGAGCCAATTTCAACAGGACTATATATTATCAGTGGTTGTGCCCTAGCCTATGCTATAACTAATTTATATCTACATAAAAAAGAAAAACAAAAAAAGTTCACAATTAAGTGAGCTTTTTATTATGCAAAAACATTCCAAAAACATTCAACAGCTAAAGTAAAAATAAAAAAAATTACTATTTTCGTTTAGTAATTAATTTATCAATAGGTACTTCTAATGCTACACTTATTCTATATAAAGTAGGTACACTTATCCCTTGATTAGTTTTTTTACTTTCAAGCCCTCCTATTAAAGATGTAGAAACCCCTATTATTTCAGCCAATCTTTCCTGTGTCATCTTTTCTTTTTCTAAACTATATAATCTTCTATAATAACTAATGTTTTCACCAATAATATCAAACAATTCATTATCCGACATAAAATCAACCCACAATTTTTTACTCTCTAAAATAAATTTTCTCATTAATACAAGCAACAAACAATACATTAAAAAAGATAAAATATCATTAACAATGTATAAAAAAATAAATAAAATAATGTTATCCTTAAAATAAAGGAGTGAAAAATATGAGACAATCAAATAGAAGAAAACGTAATTATATAATAGCAGGACTATGTATGATATTATTGATAATGGTTGCTGGGTATGCGGCATTTAGTAGTCAACTAAAAATAAGTGGTACATCAAGTATTAGTAGTAGTTGGAATATTCAAATTACTAATATTGAAACAATGTTACCATCTGATTATGGTTCAGAGTATCCAGATGGATATAATATAAGTGAACCAACATATACACCAACTAGTGCGACATTTAATGCAGGATTTGAACTACCAGGAAGTATAATAGGTTATATAGTAGAAATATCTAATTTAGGAAGTATAGATGGACAAGTTACAATAGGTAATTTAAGTTGTGGAGATAATAGTGCAATTCTCTGTATGGTAGATGCATATGATAAAAATCCAATGCAGGAAGAACCAAACAATTCTTTTTCATTTAATAATGGAAATCAAGATTATTCTGACATAAATTTTGCCTTAAAAACAGGAGAAAAACATTATATTGTGGTAATGGTTGGATATGATGATGTAACAGAACAACCAGTAGATTTAAATACAAATATAAAATTAGACTTAACATATGAGCAGTATGTAGACATCTTCTCACCTTCACCATCTGGAGAAACTACTTTAATAGGTGGTCAAGAAGTTAATATAATAAAGTATGGTGATGGATTATATAAAGATAAATATGAAAATGGTAGATACATTTATAAAGGTACAAATCCAAATAATTATATAATGTTTAATGATGAATTATGGAGAATAATCGCAAAAGAAGCAGATGGAACATATAAAATTGTAAATATTTTAAACAAAAATAAAGAAAATGAAACAAATAGGTTTGATGATGACAGTAATGATTGGTCTACATCAGAAGTAGCTAATTATTTAAATAATGATTATTATAATAGTATATCGACTGACTCACAAAAACACATTGTAAACCACAATTTTTATGATGGAGCTGTATCCACTGATATTGCAACTACAATAAGTACAGTTGTATCAGAAGAAAAAAGTTCAACGTGGAATGGAAAAATTGGATTAATTAATGTAAGCGATTATATGAAAATTTATTTAGATAATAAACTCGTTGAAAATACCTTGGATTTATGGGATAATAGCGCAAAAAGGGCAAGCGATTCATATTTAACTGGTATTAGATCTTTTGAATACGAATATAATTGGACAATAAACAAGAAAAAGGATAGTAAAAATGAAGTAATAATAATTTTTGAATCATATGATATTATTTCATCTTTAAAATATAAATTATGCACTAATTATACAGAATACCTTGGAAATTACAATATGAATGTGGTTCTTTACTTATCACCAGATATAATACTATCTGGAAGTGGAACTGAAGCTGATCCATACACAATTACAAATTAAAATTAAAACACATATAATAATTTTAAAACGTTATATGTGTTTTAATAATATAAACTATTTTCAACTAAAAAAAGTTAGTTATTCCCATAATAACAATTTTTTTTCAATCTATTAATATTATCTTTAACAAAAATAATTCTTAAAAAAAATCACATACCATTTTTTGTACATTTTTGCCCTAAATTCGGAATCAATAATATTTTATGTAATTATAAATAATTTATGTTAAAAACAGGTTTTTCCACAATAAAAGTGATTCTTAAAACTGAATCACTTTTTAAATAATTAATTATCCATATA
The DNA here is from genome assembly GCA_944358675.1 of uncultured Bacilli bacterium. GTDB lineage: Bacteria > Bacillota_I > Bacilli_A > RF39 > UBA660 > Coprosoma. The sequence goes on from CALVRN010000007.1 coordinate 49,039, forward strand.
ATTCATTAATTTTGGAACAATTTGTTTTTTACGTGAAACAAGTCCTTCGAAGAAATGACCTTGCTCTATATTCTCTACTCCAAATGAATTTTCAAATATTTCTTTTGCTTTATCATTAAAGAAAATATAAGAACCATTTTTCAAAATATCAGTAACAAATAAAGCAATAGTAGTATATCCTTCTTCAGCTTCTTCATTTAATTCACTAATGAACTCATCTTGCTTACTCATTATTTCATCAGTACTCATAGTTGAAACTTGTCCAATTCCCACTTTTTGGTTATCCACCATAAAGTTTTTAAAGTCACCGTGAATAATTTCAGAAATAGTCTTACCTTTCATAGAAGATCCAGCTTTAAACATTTCCATACCATACTCTCTAAAATTAACTCCTGCAATTTTAGAAAGATTTTCTAATGCTTCCCTATCTACATCAGTAGTTGTAGGTGAAGTTAAAAGTAATGTATCAGATATAATACCAGACATCATTAATCCCGCATATTTTTTAGGAATTTTAATGTTGTGCTCCTTAAACATTAAATATAAAATAGTTTCAGTACATCCTAAAGGCATGTTTCTAAAGTTAATAGGAATATTAGTGCCGATATTACCAATTTTGTGGTGATCAACAATCTCAATAATTTCTGCTTCATCTAAACCAACAACACTTTGTTCTTTTTCATTATGATCAACTAAAATAACTTGTTTAGGATGACGACTATAAGCCATACTAACTCTAAATACACCCAAACATTTACCATCGTTGTCAACAACTGGATAGTTACTAAACTTTTTCTTATTAGCTAAATCTAAAATCTCACCCAAAGCATCATTTTCATTAATATAAACAATCTCTTTAGTTTTCATCTTAGTTTTAATATAGTTACTTAAAACAACTAAATTAGCGGTTGTTAAACCATCATATTTAGTACTAATAACATCTACATGATTCTTCTTCGCAATCTCTAAGTGTTCTTTCTTCATTTTAACTCCATTAGTTAAAATAATAATAGATGCACAATTTTCAACAGCATATTCAATGATTGCATGTCTATCACCAGTAATTAAAACACTCTCTTTATCAATTTTAATATTTTCTTTAAAAGTTGTACTTCTATAACTTGGTGAGATAATATTACCGCGAATTTCCTTATCAAATCTTAAAATTTCTTTACCATTCAAAGCCTCAAGTAAATTATCATAAGAAGTATTAATTTTTCTTAAATCATTGTTAATCAAGTTACTAGCAACATCCTTCATCGTAACCGCACCTAAGTATTTTCCATCTTTATCAATAACAGGAATAGTACCAATACTAGTTTCATTCATATATTTATATCCTTTAAATATAGAATCATTTTCATTTAAAAAACAATCTTTAGTATAATCGACATCCTTAACTTGAAGTCTTACATCGTTTAAAAACTTAGGTTCTTTAAAACCAAAATAATCTAAAGCAAATTTAGTCTCATTATTAACATCACCTAAAATTCTAGGTTCAGTATCTAATCCTAATTGATTTTTCAAATAAGAAAGTACAATTGCAGATGTAACACTATCAGTATCAGGTTTCTGATGTCCAAAAATTAAAACTTTACTCAAGTAAATCTCCTCCTTCATAAAGACAATTATATCATTATTTTCTTTATATTTAAAGTATAAATAACATATTTAAGTACATACTAACACCTAGAAAGAGGGGAAAAAATGAAATTAGCTGGAATAGTAAGAAGAATTGATGAACTAGGAAGAATAGTTGTTCCCAAAGAAATCAGAAAAACTCTTCACATTAAAAATGGTGAAAATTTAGAAATATTTATAGAAGATGATAAAATTGTTTTAAAAAAATACTCAGAACTAGGAAATATGCAAGAATTAAGTGACACAATTTCTGAAACTTTAAATAGTAATTTAAAAGCAAATGTATTAATATCAGATACCGATAACTTTATAAGCATCTCTGGACCATTAAAAAAGAAATACTTAAACGAAGAAATAAGTGAAACTATATTAAAATACATAAATGATAGAAAAAACGTTATTTTAAAAGATAAACAAGTAAACATAACAAAAGATAAAACAGAAAATAAAAATATATTTATCTCTCCAATCATTTCAAGTGGTGATGCCATTGGATCAATTGTTGTCATAAGTGATAAAGAACTCACAAGCTGTAACGTAGAATCTATAAATCTCCTTTCAAAAGTTTTAGCCAAACATATTGAATCATAAATAAAAACATGCTATAATTAAACCATTAAATGCGCTGAAAGAAAGAAAAGTAGGTAACTTTATAGAGAGTTTATGGTTGGTGGAAATAAACAAGGTGACTACTCCGAATGGTTCTGAAGCAGTCTAGTCGATACGTAGGCTAGAACGGGTCACATCCGTTACATGTTTGAGGTAAGCTATGCTTATAAATTAAGGTGGTACCACGTCATAAACGTCCTTATTCTAAGGATGTTTTTTTCATAAAAAGGAGGTAAAATAATGCGTAAATTTGAAAAAATATCTTTAAAACAATTTGTAAAAGATACAGGTTTAACAGAAAAAGAATATAATGAAGTAACCCTGCCTCATAGGGCAACTTCAAATAGTGCAGGCTACGATTTTCATATTTTAAAAGACACTGTCTTAAAACCTGGTGAAATAAAAAAAATACCAACAGCTATTAAAACTCAAATGAATAATGATGAAGTTTTAATGATTTATATTAGAAGTAGTCTAGGTTTTAAATATAACTTAAGATTATGCAACCAAACTGGTATTATCGATAGTGACTACTATAACAATGAAAATAACGAAGGTCATATCTTTATTGCCATTCAAAATGAAGGCACTAATTATATTAATTTAAAAACTGGTGATAGATTTGCTCAAGGCATATTTATGAAATATTTAACAGCCGATGATGAAGAAGAAATAAATACAAGTCGCACTGGTGGTATGGGAAGTACCAATTAAAGGAGGAATAAATTATGAAACCAAAATTCTATATTACAACATCTATTTTTTATGCAACATCAAAACCACATATTGGAAATACTTATGAAGGAATTTTAACTGATTCTATTGCTAGATACAAAAGATTAATGGGTTATGATGTAATTTTTACAACCGGAACCGATGAGCACGGTGAAAAAGTTCAAAATAAAGCTAAAGAAGCTAATAAAACTGAACAAGAATATGTTGATGAAATATCATTAGAAGTAAGAAGAATTGATGATATTATGAATGTTAGCTATGATAAATTTGTCAGAACAACTAATCCACATCATGAGGAAATAGTAGCTAAAATATTCAAAAAACTATATGACCAAGGTGATATCTATAAAGGTAAATATGAAGGATTATACTGCACGCCTTGTGAATCTTTCTTCACTGAAAAAGAATTAGTAGATGGTAAATGTCCAGATTGCGGAAGAGAAGTTCATAAAACAAGCGAAGAAGCTTATTTCTTAAAACTAAGCAAATATAGTAGTTGGCTAGAAGAATACATTGAAACTCATCCCAATTTCATAATACCCGAAAGTAGAAAAAATGAAATAATGAATAATTTTATAAAACCAGGAGTTCAAGATTTATGTATTTCAAGAACATCATTTGATTGGGGTGTTAAAGTACCTTTTGATGAAAAACATGTTATCTATGTTTGGTTAGATGCATTAATTAACTATATTACATTTATTGGTTATGATCCAGATGGAAGCACAGAAGAGTTTAAAAAATATTGGCCAGCCGATGTACACATTATCGGAAAAGACATTTTAAGATTTCATACAATTTACTGGCCAGTCATTTTAAAAGCTCTAGACTTACCAATGCCAAAATGCATCTTTGGTCATCCATGGATCTTATCATCAGATAGTGATAAGATGAGTAAATCTAAAGGTAATGTTTTATATGCTGATGATTTAGCTAATTTATTTGGAACCGATGCTATAAGATATTATTGTCTTCACGAAATTCCATATGGTTATGATGGAAACATTGGATATGAATTAATTATCGATAGAGTTAATTCTGACCTTGCCAATACTTTAGGTAACCTAGTAAATAGAACCATTAGTATGTCACATAAATACTTTGATGGTGTAGTCTATAAACCCACAGCTTTTGAAGAAATTGACAAAGATTTAATTGAAAGTGCTAAAACGTTGGGAGATAGAATTGAAAATAAAATGAATGATTTAAAAGTAGCTGAAGCTATTGAAGAAATAATTGAATTATGCCGTAGAAGTAATAAATATATCGATGAAACAACTCCATGGATTTTAGCTAAAGATGAAACTAAAAAAGAAAGATTACAAACTGTTTTATATAACTTACTTGAAAGTATTAGAATAGCATCCGTTTACTTACAAGCTTTCTTACCAGAAACAGCTGATAAAATTTTCAAACAATTAAATACCCAAAACCGTTCAGTAGAATCTACTAAAACATTTGAAGGAATGGATCCAGGTATTATCTTAAACAAACCAGAAATATTATTTGCTAGAATAGATAAAGATGATTTTGCTAAAAAATTACAAAACTAACGTAAATTGTTGTAAATTGTCGTTAAAAAACTTTTATAAAAACTTGCTTATATAGTAAACCATGTGTTATCCTTAAAAAGGACGAATAAATATTAGAGAGGGATAAACATGACCAAACATATTAGTGGAATTGGTGTGATGTTTGCTTTAATAATAATTTACTTGAGTATAAATATTATAAATAAATTTAACTATCTAGATTTAGCCTATCTATTATTTATGATTACTTGCTTCATTAGATTTATCTATATCAAGAAAATTGAACACAAGGAGAACTAATTAAGTTCTTCTTTTTGTGTGATTCATTAGTAAAAATGTTACACAAAATCACAAGTAATAATTAGTAAAAATGTTACATAAAAAACTAATTAA
>CALVRN010000008.1 GCA_944358675.1 uncultured Bacilli bacterium
ACACTTAATTTATAATGTAACATTTTTACTAATTATTGTTTCTAAAATTATGTAACATTTTTACTCATTATTCACAATTTTTATGGATACTTTTAATTATACTAAAACATTATTAACTATGTTGCATTTCTACTTCATTTTCTTTATTAATTTCAACTTTATACTCTTTACCAAATTCTTTAGTTATATTTTGCAATATTTCTTCTGTGGGTTTATTAGTATATTGATATTTTTCTAATCTCGTTAATGATGGATAATTCGCTTGTAAATAATTTTTGCACTCTAACATGATATTAGAAATGTTGAAAAAATCTATACTTTTTTTGCTTAATTCTGTTAATGTTATTTTTAGGTCATCAATATTAGAATATTTAGAATCTCCCATTATTATTGTTGCAATATGTTCTATTGGAATAGTTAGTACGTTGTTACCATTCTTATATAAAGTTTCTTTGCTAAAATGTTCAAAAATTTTTGTTGCCCCACGAGAAATTCTTTTCTTACTCGCATGAACGTATCTATTTGTTGTTCTTAAATCAGCATGACCAGCTAATTCTTGTACATCTCTAGGCGATAACTCATCATTATAATTCATTTGATTTGTAATATAATAATGGCGTAGGCCATGTAAACTTAATGGTATATCTTCTTTTCTACTAAATTTTGTCCATACTTGGCTTAATCTTCCAGGTCTATAAAAATGCCCATCTTTGTTCAAAAACAAATTGTTTATTTCTCGATATTTTCCATGTGTTTTTTCTTTTAAGTGATTAACAAAGTCTTTTCGATATATTAGATATTCATCTAACACTTTAAAAAATCTGGCTGGGAGTGGTATTCTTCTTTTTGCATTTTTTGATTTTCCTTCGGCTTCTTCAAATTCTCTAGTTTTATCATTTTGTATTATTGCCACATTTTTATAGTCTAAAAATAGATTTTCCCTGTCAAAGTCTTCTAGATGAACTCCACAAATTTCTTCTGCTCTTAATCCAGTAAATAAACATAATAAAAATTGGCACCGATCTCTAATTGGAGCTATCATTATTTTATTTTCAATTTCATCGAATTCTTCATATTCTGGTACAATGATTTCTTTTTCTTCAAATACAGGAGCTTCAACCGATGTTATTGGGTTAAATTCTATAAACCCCCACGCTAAAGCTTTATTTAAAATTCTTCTTAATACTGTATATTCATGATATAAAGTATGAGCTCCGATTGTCTCTCCTGGCTTTGAACCATTACTAAATTTAGGGCGCTTTGACTCCCTGGATAAAATATTTTCTATTTGTAAAGGCGTGATATCTCTTAAGTTAATATTTCTAAATAATGGTTTCAATAGCCCCATATATTGTCTGTAATATCTTATAGTATTTTGACTAGGCTTTTTTGCCTTGTTCCTATACCACTCTAACAGGTAATCGCAAAAGTGGGAAAATCCAATATCTTTTTTAGTATTTCTATTTATTATATTTAATGTATTTTTTGCTAAATATATTTTATTAGCTTCTAAAGCCTCTTCTACACTTTTAAATGTCTTGTCATATGGAACTGGATATTTTTTACTGCTTTTATATCTAACTCTATAAGTACCTTCTTTTGTTAAGAGAATATGTGGTGGTAACTGTCTATTTTTTTGTTCTCTTAACAAAGTTATCTCCTTATAAAGTGTATTTGTAACTCATTTTTTTGCTTCAACCACTCTTCTATATCTTCCTTTTTAAATAATCTGCTTTTCCCTTTTTTTATGACTGGCAAATTTTCTTCTTTAATATATTTATTTAATTTATATTTAGAAAATATATTTGGATATAATTTATATAAATCTTTAGCCGTATAATATATATCTATATTGTTCATATCGCTTTTTATATTATTTCTTTTTATAACGATAGAAAATATGTCTAGTAGACTAATATTATTTAACATTTCATATATTTTATCTTCGGACATTAACACCCCCCTTTTATAATTTCAGCTAAATATTTTTGTATATTGTGAGTTTTGTCGAGCGATTCTTTTTATTTCTTGATAATAAAAAACTGTAATCTTCTTTGTCAAAGGTTTCAATTTTTTTGATAATATTATTTGGTAATAATGTATTTACCTCAATTTCATACGTATTATCATTAAGCTGTGTAATTTTACTATTTATATTGTTTAATAAAGATTTTTGAATTTTTTCAATTATATTGTTATCTGATATCTTATTATTTTGTGTTCCATTCGATATTATTTTGCTTTTCTGATTATCAAATTGTTGTGATACACGCTGAATATAAATTGTATTTAAATTCATATATTTTTCCCTTAAATCTTCTACAGTATAATAATTACTGCTCATTCTTTTCAGTAATTTAGTTGGCCTTTCTAATGGGGTTGTATTTTTATATTGTGGATAAACATCGGTATATAAATATGTATCTCTAAAAATGGGATTGCTGACGGTCGGGAAGATAATAGTTTTATATTTTAATGCCATTACTTCATTCGCCGTAAGTAAATCTTTTCCCATTAATGATTGCGTTTTATTTGCGCCTATTTTAAATGGATCGGTACTCATTGATAGTGAATTAGTGATTATGGTTGATTTGCCTAATTTTTTTACAATACGTTCGGCACATTCCACACTATTTGTCTTAAGATAACATAATGCAGAATTATCTATTAAAATACTCGCTATTTCTTTTCCGTAAACCTGCTCTAATTGAGCAAACGATTGAATAAAATATTGAAATCGGAAACCTCGACTTCTTCCTACAGAGTTTGAAACCTCAATAGAGTCAATAGGTGGACAGTTAGCAAATTCATCTAAAATCCACTCTACTTTAATAGGTAGTGTTCCTTTATTTTCTGGCATATTAGCAAATTTTGTTAAATCCTTAATTAACATACCTATAATGATAGTAACAAGCTGAAAATAAGCTTTATCTTCATCAGGAACTATCAAATATAGTACTGTTGGCTGTTTACCTAATTCTGTGAATTCAAACTCGCTTTGGCTTGTTATATTTTCTACTTGCAAATCATCAAATATTGCCATTTTTTCACCAAAGACTGCAGTAATTGATTTATAAGTATTCTCTGCTGATGATAGTATAGAAGTTAGATAATCTTTTGAAAGACTACCATATTTTCTGTTATTGATATTTACTTGTAAATAGGTCTGATTTTCTTTTATCAAAGATGAATTTTGAAATTTTTTAACACTAGAAATATTTATCTGGTTTTCTTCGATTATACCATTTTGATAATCTTCCAAAAAAATTCCTACGATACCAATAAATAATTGTTTAGCACTATTGATCCAAAATTTATCATTTGTTTGCTTATCAACAAATATTAAATCTGCTAATGAAATAACTAGTCTATTGGCTTCCGCTTGATGTTTCGATGTTTCATTCTGATAATTTTTAATTATTGTTAAAATTTCACTGTTTGTTTTTGATATTAAATATTGTTTAATATGTTGAGTTTTTAATTCATCTATTAACAATTTATTATCATACATTTTTCGATTATTAAGTATTTCGGATATTTCATCTTTATTATCAACAATAGTATTTAATAAGTATTCATCAATCTGATATTTGTTTTTTAGCTTTTTTATATAATTTTCATCTTCTAAACTTTGAAAATGTATTTTATTTTTTTTTATAAAATGTGCAAAAAGAAAAAGCATTATTTTATTATATTTACAATGCTCTTTCCATTCATTGATTATCGGTTGCATAATATTTATTTTATTTGATTTATTGGGGTTTCTAAAATCTATTGTAATTACATTATAATTATTATCATTGAATACTCTACTTGTGGCCCTAAATATTTCTCCCTTTGGATCAGTAACTACAACAGAGTGTTTTTCTTTAGCTGTAGCAAACATTAAGCATTCATTTAAAACTACCGTTACCGATTTACCACTTCCGGTTGAACCAATAAGTATATAATGCGGGCTTTTGTCATCAATATACACATTTTCAAATTTTCCATTCTTCTTCTCATACCATACTGGAAAACCTATTGTTTTACATCCGATTAATTTTTCTTTTACGAATGTATTTTCTATTTCTTTTTTATTTGCAAATTTTGAAGAGCCATGTTCATTTTTATTTACCAATTTTTTCCTATTTATTTTAGGCTCTAAATACCATATATAAAAAATTACAATAAGAATAATAATTAACAAGAAAAGTTCAAAAAAAGACATAGTATCAAATTTTATATTGTTCATAATTATAGCCTTTTAGTATTAAGGTCAAATAGACTTGCCTGTTTTGTTTTATACTCATCTAGCAAGGTGGCTACTTTTTCTTTACCAAATCTTCTTTTTAAATCATTAAGGTTGTAATTATACTCTGTTATTGTTTGTTGCATTACACGATGTTCTGTACGGTTATAATTGATATATCTATAATTAACATCATATACTATCTTATTATCAGAAATATCTCTAATCTTATTTAAAGTAGTTATGTGTTTCAATTTGTTATCATACAATTTATAAAAACCTTTGCTGTTACAGTACGTGTCAATGTAATTTTTATCTTCCAATTTTATATCTTTAATATTTTTATTGAGCTTTTGTAATAATTTAATTATGTTTTGTCTATTATATTGAATATTGGAATATGGTTTTTCAAAGTGTTCATATTCTTTACTGAAATTATTATAATAATCCCTTGGAGAATCAACTCTAAAACAAGAATCCCAAAAAATGTATTCCGCTTCGGAATGGTTTTTATACCAATCTTCTTTTTCTTTTTCTGTATTAAAATCATTTCTTTTTATGCGTTCTGCTAAAGAGAATTCTACAAACACATTGTGTCCTTTATCTGTAGGAACTATTCCCCTTACCCTATAATTGTTTTCTTTGTCTTTATCCATTCCCATTTTGACTAGTTTTATTGTTATATCACCATTTTTATTTTCTATTCTATTCAAATATTCTTTCATAATGTAATATTTTTTTCTCCTATTTTGTTTTTCTGCTTCTCTGTTTCTAATATTAAATCTACATTGTCTAATACTGATTCAATATTGTCCCATGCTCTTACATCTATTATCTGATTATTTATTTTCATTTCATATTTACCAGCGGAAATTTCTTTAGTGACTACGTTATTAATATCTACACCAAAATGGTGCAACAATTTTGTGTAATATTCAGAAAAACTATGCATTGTTTCAGAACTATTATCATCAGCGAAAAACTCGAATGGGATTTTTGTTGCAAAATTAATATTATATGATTTTGATATATTTAATATTGGAACTATTTTGTTCTCATAGTAATCAATAATTTCAGTATTTATCATAAATTTATCTAACTGTATTTTTAATCTTTTGTGATAGTAGTCTGTAATGTAAATTTTATTTAATAATGGATTATTATCATAAATGCAATAGATTGGATAGGACTTATTATTCTTTTTTCTACGTTTTATATCATCTAGTATAGATTTGTATACTCTTTTTTCATAAACTGTTGGATAACATAAGTAGGAAAAATATTTTTCTGCAGTCTTTTCTTTTCCAAAAACATTTAATGTGCTCCCGTTAATAAATAATATATTATTACTCTCTTTCATCATATAAACATTTCCTCTTCTCTTTCTTTTTCTAATGCAATATCGTCGTTAAAAAGTGTTTCTAAATCTCCCCATCCAATTATCTTATAATCTCCATCATCGATTGTAATGATATTTTCTAAATCGTATAATTTTATTTCTGATTTTAATTGTTGTATGTCTTTGTTAGTGTACTTATCCGCATAATAATTTTCCCAGTCATCATCAGTTATATGACATATCGTAGCTTCTGTTTCTTTTACTGTATTATATATATCTTGTAGTAGTGGTGAACATTTGCTAATTTTTGGGAAACATAAATATTTATCAAAATCTTTTGCCACTACACTAGCTATTGCATTTTTTACTGCTCCGCTTTCAGACTCTCCCCATTCTGTACCTAAAACATTATTAATCTCTTTCTCATCAACACTAACTATCACTTGAGAGAATTGCTTTCCATCTAGTCCAAAAGTGGCAATTGCTCTAATATCATCATAATCTGTTTCCCAAAAATCCGAAACAACGATAGATTTCATTCTATATTTTGTGAACCAATCATTATATTTGTTCCAATTTTTTTCGTTATATATAATCTTATCTAAAGTTAAATTTGGGTAAAGTTGTAAATAAAAGTCAATACAATTCCATTTGTATTCATGTAGAGTTACAATTGATGTGAGACCTATAGACTAGAAAAAAAGCAATAAGTCGTATAAAATATTAATTGATAGAAATTTATACGAAAGGACTTATTGCTTATGACAATTATATCACAAACCCAAAGATATATTCCACATGAATTAAATACAAAATATTATGCTGTTAAATTATATAGAAATGGTTATCCTGTATCATTCGTTTGTAGAAGATATAAAATATCTAAAGCATCTCTTATGCGTTGGAATAAAAGATTTAATGGCTCTAAAGAATCTTTAATTGATAAATCTCATAGACCTCTTACTCCTCATCCTAATTCTCATACTAATGAAGAAATTAAATGGATTAAAAATTATTTAAGAAGAAACCCTAATATCTCTTTATGTGAATTGTATGGAAAATTAAGAACAGAAAAAGGTTATTCTAGACATGCTGCTTCACTTTTTAGATTTATGAGAAAAATGGGAATATATGTAAACAAAGAGAAAAAATCTAAATATAGGCCAAAACCTTACGACACTCCTCAAAATATTGGAATTAAATGGCAAATGGATGTTAAATATGTTCCTAAAGAATGTTATACTGGCAAAGATAAGGAAAAATTTTATCAATATACCATGATTGATGAAGCTTCACGTGAAAGATTTATTTATCCTTATAAAGAACAATCTTCTTATTCAACAGTAGATTTTGTAAAAAGAGCTATTGTTTATTTTAATTATAAACCACAAATAATTCAAACTGATAATGGTACTGAGTTTACTCATACTAAAAATACTGATAGGATTCATCCTTTAGATAAATTACTCAATGAATTAAACATAAAACATCAATTAATTAGACCTAGAACTCCTAGACACAATGGCAAAGTAGAACGAAGCCATAGAAATGATCAAAATAGATTTTATAATTTTTTAAAATTTTATTCTTATGAAGATTTATTAAAACAAATGAAAGCTTATTTAAAACGCTCTAACAATATTCCTATGCAAGTACTAGGTTGGATTTCTCCTATTCAAAAAAGAAATATTTTAAAAGAAGCATGTGCTAACGCACAGCTTCCTAATTAATATTTTTTACGACTTTTTGGTCTCACATCATTGACAACTACACAATATATTACAAGAACTTATTTTATTTCGAGTAAATCATAAACGTTTGAAAGCACTTAATCTTAAATGTTACATTGAAAAAGAAAGGAGAAATATTATTATGCCTAAATCGAATGATTTTTTTAAAGGTAAACGCATTTTGGTTGGAGATTACATAAAAATATCAGCTGATTATACTACTAAAAATTTAAATAAACTCGGAATAATTGTTGACGTGGTTCAAAAAGGAGAAGATATAGTTAAAATTATTAAATCTGGAGAAAAAAAATATGACGCGATTTTTACTAATCATTTATATAAAGAAGGATACGATGGCGTAACTACTCTTCAAAATTTGAGAAAAATCAAAGGATTTAATATACCTGTAGTAATTCATACAGTAGATTTCGATTCTAGACATGAATATGTAGATGAAATTGGCTTTGATGAATACATCGAAAAACCTGTCGATACAGAAAAAGTTATTCCCGTATTGAACAAAATATGGAAAAGACATTAACAAGGATAATTATATAATTACTAAACTTTATTATTTACATTAATGGAGGAAAAGATGAAAAAATTAAAATGGATGAGAAAAAGAAACGGGCTTACTTGCGCAGATATGGCAGATAAACTAAATATAAGCAAGCCTTTTTACTGGCAAATTGAAAATGGCAGACGTAGATTGTCATATATAATGGCAATTAAAATTGCCAGCATTTTTCATTGTAAGCCAGATGATCTATTTTACGATGATTTTACAAATAAGGAATAATATTACTTTTTACATAAAAAAATAATGTCTAAAAATTAATAAAAATTAATTATAGACATTTTTTATTAAAAATAAATATTAAAAAAAGTCTTCATTAATGAGGACTTTTATTCTTAACATGGTGGTTCCAGGTGGAATTGAACCACCGACACCGAGATTTTCAGTCTCGTGCTCTACCGACTGAGCTATAGAACCAAATAAATCCAAATATAGCTAATTGTAGATAAATGAATATAAATAGATACAGTCTTTTTGGACCTGAGATGGACCGGGTATATTGTAAGTAGAAAAAAATTATTATTCTAAATGTGTTGATTTTAGGCGGCTTCAATAGGAATCGAACCTATGTCTTTGAACTGAAACGCATAAGATTTTCAGTCCTCTGCTCTACCGACTGAGCTACGAAACCATTAAATGGCGGTTCCGACGGGAATTGAACCCGCGATCTTCTGCGTGACAGGCAGACGTGATAACCGCTACACTACGGAACCAAATGGTTGCGGGAGCTGGATTTGAACCAACGACCTTCGGGTTATGAGCCCGACGAGCTACCAAACTGCTCCATCCCGCGATAAAACTAAATGGCGGAGAAAGAGGGATTCGAACCCCCGCGCCGTTTCCGACCTCCCGGTTTTCAAGACCGGTCCCTTCAACCAGACTTGGGTATTTCTCCATGTGGTGCCTGAGGCCGGACTTGAACCGGCACGGGATTTGACTCCCGCAGGATTTTAAGTCCTGTGCGTCTACCTATTTCGCCACTCAGGCATTTAAAAGTCTTAGTAGACTTAATAAACAATAAAATGGTGGCCTGTCCGGGATTCGAACCCGGGACCCTTTGATTAAAAGTCAAATGCTCTACCGACTGAGCTAACAGACCATGTGGTTGCCTCGGCTAGATTCGAACTAGCGAATGCCACAGTCAAAGTGTGGTGCCTTACCGCTTGGCTACGAGGCAATAAAAGTGGTGGAGAGAGATGGATTCGAACCATCGAACCCGAAGGAACAGATTTACAGTCTGCCGCGTTTAGCCACTTCGCTACCTCTCCAAGTATTATTTCAATTTCGAGGTTTATTTTCAAATTTGGTTGCCTCGGCTGGATTCGAACTAGCGAATGTCGCATTCAGAGTGCGATGCCTTACCACTTGGCTACGAGGCAATATAAAATGGTGCCGGAAATAGGACTTGAACCCACAACCTACTGATTACAAGTCAGTTGCTCTACCAATTGAGCTATTCCGGCAAAAAAAATGGTGGGCGCTATAGGACTCGAACCTATGACCCCCTGCTTGTAAGGCAGGTGCTCTAACCAACTGAGCTAAGCGCCCGATTTCACTCCCTAGACAACTATGATTATATTATTTATAGAGTTATTTGTCAATAGTATTTGTTTCATTTTTTTGTTTTTTTAGTTGTTTATTAATCCATATGGGCAATTTTTTACTTAAAGTAGTGAAACCATGAGGTGTTTCTATGATTTTTCTGTGTCTTGGTTTTCCATTAATTTTATAATTTATATTTTTTATACTTAGTTTTAAATGAGCTTCTTCTTCATCAACATCTAATATTTCAACATAGATATGATCTCCAACATTTACAAAATCATGTATGTCTTTGACAAATCCTTTTGATATTTCAGATATATGAATTAATCCTGTGTAATATTCATCAAATGACATAAAAGCACCATACGGTTCTATGCATGTGACTGTTCCTCTTACTACTTTTCCTTTAGAATATTTGGTCATAATAACACCTCTTTTGTTATTATAACACAATTTTATTTAATTAAAAAGTTTACCTTATTATTTATTTATTATATAATTATGTTGGTGATTGAAATGAATACTGAGGAAAAAATTAAAGAGATTATTAATAAATTAAGACCATATTTAATTGGTGATGGTGGCGACATTGAGTTTGTTAAATATGAAGATGGTATCCTTTATATTAAAATGCTTGGCGCTTGTGCGGGATGTGCTCTTATCGATTATACTTTAAAAGATGGTATTGAGATGGCTATTAAAGAAGAAGTGCCCGAAGTAAAAGAAGTTGTTAATATTTCCTAATTATTCTAACCAGTCAATTCTAGGTACTGGTAAGAATGTTTTATAATAATGATATATTTGTTTAATTATACTTTCAAAATCATCTACTTTATCGGTGATTTTTTTTATTTCTTCATCATCTTTTCTATCGGTGATAATTTCTTCGTATAAATCAAAGTAATAAGTCGGATAAATTAATCTTGCTAAAAAAAGAAAATATTCATATGTGCTTAATTTAGAATTATTTAAATAAAAGGCTAATTCATTTGTTATGTCTTCCCCACTAAAAAATTTACTTTTTAAATATTCAGCTATATCTCTTACTGAATAATCAATGATGATGTTTAATGGGTTATATAAATCATACTGCCTATAACTTTCATCTATTCTTTTGTGGGCATATACTAAAGGGATATTTGTTTTTTCTAAGGAGTTGACTAGCTGGATAGCTGTTTCTCCAAGACCAATATAATAACTAAAACTTTCTCTTATAAGTGGGTGTTTTTGTCCGAGCTGACTTATTTGATATTCTAAATAGTCGTTTTTTTGAGACCATAGTTCTCCCCAATTTGGTGGGGTTTGAGGTGTATTTGTTTCTTTTGAAAAATATAAGATGTCGTTGATGGTTATTTTGTTTTTGTAATAGATGGTAATCATCAGTATATAGGGTTCACTATTTATGTATGTTAAAACTTGATTTTGATTATTTAATACAATTGGATGAATATAGAAATTTTGATTTAAAAGTTTAATATGCATATCATATATTTTTTGAATATCTTTGGTATCACCTAAATATTTGGTTAGAAAATATCTTGTTTTGTTTATTATAAAATAATAGCCTTTTTCTATCTGGTGAATATTTTCTGGATATAGATTATAATAATAGTTTATAGCATTTTTCATAATATTCACCTCAATTAATTTTATGAAATTGGATTTAGACAATTACTTTAAATTAATTATTTGGGTTTTTGATGTGTACTTAGTTTTATTTTTGGAATATGTTATATTGAGACTAATGAAGGGGTGGATTATATGTGTAATAATTGTAAAGATAGTTCATGCATTGCAGAAATATTAACCGTAATTAATATTTTACAATGTAACGCACAATGCTCTGACACTTGTTTGGACACTTGTGATCGCGGCTTTTTAGGTAATACCGTTTCTACTTTGGGACTTAACACAAGACCAGTTATGATTTATACATGCAGTGGTAATGGAACACCTTGGAGTATGCCTACAACTAAAGAAAACATTGATTGTTCATCTGTAGGTGCGACATGCTCTAGTGTGTTTAGGGTTGAAAAAGTAGATGGCGAGTGTGCAACATTCAGAGTACTTGCAGCAAACACCGATCCAAATACATCTGCAACAATTCCTTATGTGGCAACTAATTCATTTTTTACAATGAATTTAGACTGTGTATGTGCATTAAAATGTTTAAATGACACAACTGTCGAAGGAGTTTAAGAAAGCTTTTGCTTTCTTTTTTTTTGAAAAAAACACTCTTTTTAGAGTGTTAGTTAAAATAATTAATTTTCATGTTTGTTTTTACTTCTTTGATTGTTTTTTCGGCAACCTTTTTAGCTTTTTGAGAACCTTCTTTTAAAATTTGTTCTACTTCTTCTGGATGCTCTTCATAATATTTTCTCTTTTCGGCTATTGGTTTTAAAAATTCTAGCATTTTATTTATTAATTCTTTTTTACAAGCTACACAGCCTCTTTTTCCGGCTTTGCATTCACTGCATACTGTTTTTAAATTTTCGTTACCTATTAATTTATGGTAGTAATAAACCATACAGACATCTGGGTTAGCTTTGTCATCGACTTTTATTTTATTAGGATCAGTTACAGCTCCCATGATTTTCTTTTTTATTGTTTCTTGGTCATCAGCTAGGAAAATAGCATTGCCTAGGCTTTTACCCATTTTATCATTACCATCTAACCCTTTGATTCTTGGAATTTCGCTTAAGTATGCTTCTGGTTCAATTAAGGTTTCCCCATAAATATTATTAAATTTACGAACTATTTCGCGGCACTGCTCTAAAAGGGGTAATTGATCTTCTCCAACAGGTACTAAATTACCTTGAAAGGCGGTTATATCTGCAGCTTGACTTACTGGATAACCTAAAAATCCATAAGTAATACTTTCACCGGATTCACCAAATAGTTCTTTCTTTTGTTTGATTTCATTTTTAACAGTTGGATTTCTTTCTAGTCTAGCAATTGTTACTAAATTTGAATAGAATACGGTTAATTCGGCTATTTCTGGAATTGTTGATTGAATAAAGATTATAGCTTTATTTGGGTCTATACCAATTGAAAGCAAATCTATTACTAAATCTTTAACACTTTTTCTTACTTTATCTGGATTATTGAAGTTGTCAGTTAAAGCTTGAACATCAGCTATTTCAATATATGTTTCAAATTTGTCTTGAAGTTTTACCCAGTTTTTACCAGCACCAAAGTAGTGGCCTAAATGAAGATGTCCTGTTGGTCTAATTCCCGTGAGGATAGTTTGTTTTTTCATACTTTATCACCTGTTTCTAATTATAACATGTTTTAATAAATACTGCGAGGGCTTTTTATTATATAAATATATAGAGCGACTAAAAATTCATTAGTAAATAATAAGATGTATTTATAAGATATTTTGTTTTTTTCTAATTGATTATAAAAATATTTGACGATTTTTCTTCGGTCTATAATATCTTCTATTTTTTTGTTTTTTATTTTGTGGGCAATTTTGTCTAGTTCAATGTTTTCGGTATTTGATAAGGCATTTTGAAGCCCTTTATTATAACTTTTTATATTATATATATTTGCTTCATCAAAATTAAAGATTCTTCCAGCTTCTTCGATTAGGTTATTAAAATTATTATATAATGTTTTATTATTTAAAATACCTTTAAATATTTCTGTTTCAAACAATTTTGTAAGAATTTTATTATCAGTGTTTTTAAAAAGATCTTTTAATGTCTTTTCATAACTATCAATATATTTATTATAATTTTTTATAAAATTATATTTTTTAAAAGTGAATTTATTTCCATCTAATATATTAAATAATTTCATCGTGTCATTATAACCAAATTTAATTGATTTTTTAGCTTGATTTTTATCAAAAACTAAAAATGAACCTATTTTATTTCTGGGAGCAATGTATGTTATATCTACTGTTTTATCTTTGACATTTTTTTTAAATCCTATTGCTCTTAGGTCAACGGCGATTATTTCTGTTGCCCCCAAATCAATTGCAAGGTTTATTGGAAGGTTATCATAATAACCACCATCAATAAACATTTCATTATCAATTAAATATGGTTTAAAAGCGGGATAACAAGAGGCTGAAGCAAGGATATAGTCTTTTATATTATCTTTAGTTAAATCTTTTTTTGTTTTTAAAACTGGTTTGTTTTTACTGAAATTATAAGCTACTAATCCATAATCGATATTTGAGGAAAAAAACTTATGTGGTTTAAAATATTTATCAAATATATCTTTCATTTTATAGATATCTAAGCCACCTTCATTAATAAATCCTTTGGCATATTGCATGTATATTTTTGATAGTTTTTCATCTTCTTTAGCAGGAAATTCTTCTTCATCATATATGGTTTTAAAACTAATGTTTTTCCATAATTTTAATGCTCCTCTTAAGTCTTTTTGGGTGACAAACATTCCGTTAATTGCACCTATTGATGTTCCTGTTACAATATCTATTTTTTTATGTAGTTTTTTTAAAGCTAAATAAACACCTATTTCATAAGCGCCTTTAGCTCCACCACCAGAAAGGACTAGCCCTAATTTTGCCATAATACCATCTCCGCTTTAATTATACTACAAATAGTATTATTTTAACAATTTATGAACTAGACTTTACTGAGCAAATAGGGTAAAATTAAAATGGAGGAGTTAGTTATGTTAAATTTGTATGCGTTTTTTGTTTTGTGTGGCCTTTTTTTAATATATTCTTTTATTGGTTGGATTATAGAAGTTATTTTTTCTTTTATTGTGGAACACAAATTTATTAATAGAGGTTTTTTAGTGGGACCGTTAGTACCAATTTGGGGAACAGCAGCTGTTTTAATTACTTTAATTTTAAGACCTGATGATAGTTTATTTAATTTAATTATTTCTTCGGCTTTTATTGGAACATTTTTAGAATATATAGTTAATTATTTGATGGAAAAGATTTTTAAAGCAAGATGGTGGGATTATTCTAATATGCCTTTTAATATTAATGGCCGAGTTTGTCTTGCTTATTCTTGTTTGTTTGGATTATGTGGTGTTTTAGTTGTTAAAGTATTTAACCCATTGTTTTTTAAGATGTTTTTACTTATGAATAATTCTGTTTTTTGTATTTTGGTATCAATATTAATGCTTTTAGTAGCTATTGATTTTTGTATTTCGCTCAATATTGTTCAAAAACTTAAATTGTCAGCTGACTCACTTAGAAAGGATTATACAGAAGAGATATCTAAGAAAGTACGAGCAGTTTTAATGAATAAATCACTTGGTTTTAAACATTTATTAAAAGCTTTTCCAAATGTAAAGTTTGAATTTAAGAAAAAATAGGATTTTGTTTCCTATTTTTTATATACACCAAATGATAAATCACTATTAAACTGTAATTCTGTGTTGGTAATAATTTTTCTTTCACCATAATTATTATGGTAATAGAAAGTATTTCCATTTATATAATAGATTGTATCATCTAAATAAATTACACTATTTAGATTAGTTGTTTCAAATAGATATGTTTTTAAAGTTTTATTTTGAATATCTGAACGATATACATTATAATGGTCATTTTCTTTTTCGTAGATGTAATAATAATTTCCTACTTTATCAACTTTGTCATAACCTTTTATATCTTTTGTATGGTAATTATTAAATGTTTTTCCATTTAAAGCTTCACTTAAGGTCATATTTTCCCATTTACCATTATATGTTTGAAGGCTATTTTTATCGTTGAATTCTTCTACACTTTCGTTTTGAATGCTTATTTTATATTGTTTACCAGCATCTTTATCAAATAAGTATATATCATCGCCAATAGCGCCTTCAATATACGAATCAAATGATATGTCATCATAACTTCTAATATCTATTTGTTTACCATTTATAATGTTTATTACATGAAATATTTTAAAGGTATAGGTGTCGGTGTAATCAGCTACTATATAGTATTTATCTGTGAAAAAACTGATTGGTTTTGTGTATACATCATTATCAAATATTTGAACGTTACTTTCATTACCATTAAATAGATTTAAACCTTTATATGTCTCCATAGCAATATAATGGTTTTCTAGAAAGTTATCTTTGTATATTGTTTGGGTATTGGATAGTTTTACATCATCGGCTTTATCTTGATAGTCTTCTTTATTATATCCATATTTATCTAATGATTTTAAATAGTCATCTATCTTTTTATTATTTAAGTTATGGGCATACATTATAGTGTTATCTTTTAGACACATAACATCTGTTAAAATTTTTCCGTTTTTAAAGATTGGAAGTACGCAGTTATATCCATCTATTTTTTTATATTCTATTTTATTTATTATTTTTTCTGATTTATTATAATTTTGATTAATTTGGAAATTAATTTTGAAGTCTTCATGTTCAAGACTGAAGTAATAATTGTTATTGTCTTTTGTTTTTAGTTCTTCTTTTACTTTAAAATTTCCTACATTATATGTTACTGTATGACCAGTATCAAATATGAAAAGAATTAGTTTTAAAGCAAAAAATATAATAGTAAATATTATTAATGTTTTAAACAGATACTTCATAAAACTTCCTCCTACTCTTAATTATAAAGCATTGACTTTAGTTTGTCCACAATAAAACGGAGATTTATCTTTCTCCGTTTTTGGAAATACTTTTTAACTCTTCTTTTAGAGTATTATGTTCTTCATCAGTTAATTCACTTTCATATTGTCTTTTTTCTTGCATCATATATTTTGAAATTACTGTTTCTATTTCTCTTAGGGCATCTTTAGAAATGAAAGTTAAACAAACGGTTTCTTTTACTGTATCAATAATAACTTTGCCCCATAAAAGTCCCATTCTTAAGGTTAAATCATTAAACATGTCAGGGGTGATTGTATAATAGAAGTAACCAAAAATTAAACGTTTTTGAGCTAGTAAAATTCTTTTGTCAGTTATTACAATAGCATATGTTGAGGTTACATTAAAAACACTAGGTAGTTTTTGGGCAGCAAAAGCATATAAAACTTCTTCATCATCGTTTACGTGCTCGGCTGCAACCTTACTGTGAGCTTTTAATCTCCAAGAAATTGTCATTGGGTATCTTTTTTTGAAATCTTTTATTTTGGTATATATTGTATTAAGCATATTATTACTTCCTTTTCTTTGTTTTAACACTTTCAATTGTTACATTTTCAAAACGATATTTCTGATTTACATTTGGATATTTTGTATGATCGACTTCGGATAAAAACATATCTAACGGTCTTATATAAACTTGATTATCACCATATAGAGCCATGTATACGACATAATCTTCACCCGTTTCTGAATGTTTGGCAATATCTAATACTAGATAATAATCACCTTTAAAATGTCGATAAATTGCTTTTTTTATTATTTCTCTCATTGAATTTTTCTCCCTTATTTGTTTTTATTATACAATTTTTTACAAGTTAAAACAAGGTATAATATTTACCTTGTGAATTATTTGCTGTTTTGGATATATTTCCAGGAATCTCTACACATATCTTCTAATGTTTTTGTAGCTGTCCAATTTAATTCCTGTTTTGCTTTGGTAGGGTCTGAATAACATATTGCAATGTCTCCTGCTCTTCGCTCGGTTATTTTATATTGTACTTTTTGGCCTGTGGCTTTTTCAAAGGCTTTAACCATATCTAAAACACTATAACCTTTACCAGTGCCTAAGTTATATATGTATAAACCTTGAGTTTCTTTTTCTAATTTTTCCAATGCTTTAATATGACCTCGCGCTAGATCAACTACATGAATATAATCTCTAACACCTGTACCATCTTTAGTGTCATAATCATTGCCAAATATAGATAGTTCTTTTAACTGTCCTTTGGCTACTCTTACAATATATGGCATTAAATTATTTGGTATTCCATTAGGCTCTTCGCCTATTAAACCGCTTTCATGTGAGCCTACAGGATTAAAGTATCTTAATATGGCTATATCCCAAGAGTTATCTGATTTATATAAGTCTTTTAGTATTTGTTCAATAAACAGTTTTGTTGTGCCATATGGATTTGTGGTTCCACCAGTTTTACTATCTTCGGTTATTGGTACTTTTTCTGGATTACCGTATACTGTTGCGGATGAACTAAAAATAAATTTTTTTACATTATGTTTTTTCATTACTTTTAAAAGTGTTATGGCACCTGATATATTGTTTTCATAGTATTCTAGAGGTTTTTGTACTGATTCTCCAACAGCTTTAAAACCAGCAAAGTTCATGACAGCTTCAATTTTATTTTCTTTAAATATTTTGTTTAGTTTATCTTCATCTTTATAATCAATTTCATAATATTTAAAATTTTTATTAGTGATTTGTTTTATTTTTTCTAATACCTCTTTTTTACTGTTTGAAAAGTTATCCACAATAATAATTTCTCTATTATTATTTAAAAGTTCGATGGCTGTGTGGCTACCAATATATCCAGCACCACCGGTTATTAATATTGCCATTTTATTCCTCCTATTCTTTAATAATTTTATCATTTAATAAAATTATAGTAAAGTATTATAGTTCTTTTGATGTGACTTTAATTTTTTAAGAATAAGATGGTTTTACTTATTACTTGTTTTCTTGTATCATCATAAAAACAGTGACAAGCGTTTTCAATGATTTCAACACTTATATTTTCTTTTTTTAACTCTAATGACTGTGTATATGGAACAACTATATCATGCGTTCCATGAAAAATTTTAACTTTGCCTTTATAATTTAATAAAACTTCTCCTATAATAATTCTAAATATTTCTTTAACATTTCTATTTCCAATTTAGTTATTAATTTAATAAAATCTGTATAATTACCTGTTGTATGTGCCTTATCTAGTGCTTCGTAATATTTTAATCTATCTTCTTTTTTTATTATTACTGGATTAAAACCATGATTCATTAAATCTAAATTCATGAGTAATCTTGATGTTTTACCATTCCCATCAACAAAAGGATGAATTTTAACTAATTCCCCATGAAGTAATGTTGCCCTTATAATTGGATGATATGAACTCCATGAGTGATAATTTACAATTAATTTTTCCATCAACTCTGGTACTTTTAAATAATCTGGTGGAACATGAGCTGCGCCTTTAATCATTACATTTTTCATTCTATATCTTCCAGCATTTTTATCATCAATATCTTTTAAAACTAATCTGTGAATATTCTTTATATTCCATTCAGTAATAGGATTTTTTTCTTTCACTATGGTCTCCAAATAAAGAATTGCTTTTTCATGATTAATTGCTTCTAAGTGTTCTTTTAATGTTTTGCCACCAACAGTAATTCCTTCTAAAACCACTTGTGTCTCCCTCAACGTTAATGTATTACCTTCTATTCCATTGCTATTATAAGTCCACTCTAAATTAATGGACTCTTTTAATGTCCTTAACGTCTCTTTTGGAAATGGTCTTTTACTATCTAATTCTTTCTTCATATTATCTACTTTATCAAAAAAATTTACTGGTAAGTCAATTGTAAACCCTTTATTATCTGGTTTAACACTTCTTTTATCTACTGGTTTTATAGCATAATCAGGAATATTCCAACTATTACCATTCTTTATAGCTCCTTCGATTCGCCCTTCTTCTAATAATTGTCTAATTCTTCTCTCGCTAATCTCCCATTTCTCTGCAGCTTCTTTTGTAGTCATAAACTTCATAGTTATCACCTCTTTATATATTATACCGTTATCGGTAGTATTAGTCAATCGCTTATTTATATTTAATAATATTATTAATGATGTCAGATTGAACATTATTCTCAAAATTTTTAATTGCACTTTTTAGTGTTTCATCCGAACTAGAAATATAATAATTTTCTGTTGTTTCAACATTACTATGCCCAAGTATATCAGCTATCTCTCGTATTTTTATACCGTTCCTTAAACTAATAGTAGCAAAACTACCTCTTAAATCATAAAATCTACAATTTTTTATTCCTAATTTATTATGAATTACCTTATATGGATATCTTACAATGTCAGTCCCGATAAAAGTGCCATCTTCTTTTGTAAATATTAAATTTATTATTGATTCTTTCTTTTTTTGGATACTTCTACTATTCTCTATTCTACTACTTTATTAAATATATTGGTGACATTTTCAGCATGATAGTAATGATAGTCTTTCCCATACATTTTTTTAAATTCTTCCTGTTTATTTTTATAATTCTTTAATGCAATTAATAACGTATCGCATATATACACTGTTCTTATACCCTTTTTAGTCTTTGGTGTGCTAATATACCACTTTCCTTTCTTTTTATGATTAGATTTGCTAAAACAAAAAGGAATGTCAACAAATTATCTATGTTAACATTCCTTTATTTTCAAGGTGTTTTAGTTATAATTATTTTTTATGTGGACAAAAACAAATTTTTACCACTTTTTTGCTACCAACATCTTTTATTAATTTTTTTAGAAAACTCTTTATAATTCCTTTATTTTATGTGTTTTTTCCGCAGCATTGTTTGTACTTTTTTCCTGATCCACATGTTCATGAAATCCAAGTATTTATAGTATTAATGTTATTTACGTAATTACTTGTATTTCAAGGCTTTGTGGCACTGGTAATAAAAATATTTGTGGTATTTATAGCACTATCAGTACTATGTTTATTTTACTATTTGAAAACAATTTGGAAACATTGTGTGCATCCGTTTACATAGTTTATTATAATACACTTTTTTATAAATTACATTTTCGTTTTTTAAATTTTATTAGAATACTCCACGATCAATTTTCTTTATTTTATAATTATTAGTTGAAAAAATACCACATAAATATTTTACCACATTTTCAATGTTAATATTTGTATCACATAAAAATATATCAACAGCAGCATATTGTTGTTCTGGCCATGTATGAATTGTAAAATGGGATTCTTTTAATACCATCACACCACTAACACCATATGGCTTAAATTGATGAAAGCAACGTTTTACTACATTAAATTTACCTATGTTTCCTGCTTTCGTCATTAAATCTTTGATTTTAGAAACAGAAGTCAAATACCTAATATCGCAATCATAGAAATCTAACAAATAATGCACACCTAATATATTATTCATTGTTATTTTCACCCATTATCATCTGAAAATAGTCTACTGAATAATTTCTAAAAAACTTTTTTGGATCTTCTATCCAATTTTCTACTTCATTCCATAATTTTTTCATTCCTTTTTCTCCATAATATTCTATAAAATTATCATAATTAATAAATGCACTATTAATGTCTTTATATGCATCGTTTTTTAGATACAAGCTTTTTGAGAATTTAGCACCTGACCAATCCAAAATAACTGGAGCAAAAAATCTTATTGGAAATTCTGTAAATCCTAATTTAACAAGACTCTCTGTATGCATTCTTTGTGCCCAAATTCCAGCCCAATCACCGCCATCTAGCATGATTGTTAAGGTATTATTTTCTTTATCTTCTTCTAGCATAGCGATGCCTTTGGTTAAATCTCTAAATTGAGTATTTATATCAACATATTCTTTGTTATTTTCTGCAATCTTTATCTCATATGAACCATGGACTGGACAATATCCTTTTAGAACCAACTTATTTTTATTATGTTTTTCTTCTAATTTTTTTATAGTCTTTTTACCAAGTCCACAAGCTGGACAAATTGTTCTAATATGTAAATCTGTCGCTGATGGAAATAATAATTCTTTAAAATATTTCTTTTCATTTACAATATTAATAATTGCTCTTCTGACATATTTATTATTTTGAAATTCATTATAACTTCTTATGGAATATGGAACATTTGCAAAAATTGACAATTTTTCTAAAATATCTTCAAATTTTCTCATATTAACTTGTTCTTTAGATTCTTGATTATAAAAACTATGACGTTGATCCTTATAATATATTTCCCCATTATATTCTATTGTTTCTGCTGGACTGTTTTCTAATTCATCAAATTGAACTTCTGTGTCTACTTTCAAATCACCCCTAATTTTACCGGCTAATCCAAAAGCAGTCATAAGTGTTGTTATAGTTCCTAGATGTGGACTACTATTTGGCTGTGCAGATGTATTTATTATTACCTTTTTTTGACCTTTATACTTATACAAAATTAAATCACTTAGCTTATTAGTTACATGTGCAATTCCAACCGGTGGATAAAATACTTCTCTTTTCATCATTTACCTCCCTGATATACTGCTACTATTTCTTTTTTAAAGATCTCTTTTCCTAGTTTGACAAGCTTCTTTTCTAATTTACTTTTTTCTCCATTTGTAAAAGGCGAAATCTCATTTATTTCAAAAATGATCTTGTTTCCTTTCAAATTATAGTGCCATGTTCCTTTCAATCCCTTAGAAAATAATATAACTCCTTCAATTTGCCCAGCAGCTTTCCAAATTAAAGTTTTATTTTTTCCATTTAGTATCCATTCCTTATCGGCATAGCTTATTAATAGTGGATCAAACTTACCAAGAATAACTGGATAACTTATCTTAACTTCTTTACAATCTGGTAATGATTCATAATAATATTTTTTATTGTCAATTGATAGATATTTTGCTTTTTCGATATATTTATCTAACTCTTCTTTTATTTCTTTATATTTTAATCCTGACCAATGTAAGAAATCCTGCCTTGTTGCTGGTCCATAATATTTAAAATATCTATAAATTAAATCTGAAGTAGTTTTCTTACTGTCAATAATATCATTTTGTTTATATACTTTTTTATCATCCTCATTGAGAATTCCATATAGCACTTTATGATAAGTAGCTAAAATTAGTAAACCACTCCATTCCATTATCTCTCTTGATTTGTATTTTGGTATAATATTTTGAACTTCTGTTTTTTTTATTATACTCTTATTATTCTCATTAAAAAAATTAGTAATTGACTTTAAGTATTTATGATAATCTATTTTTAAATGTTTGGCATATTTATACACCCAATTATCACTTTGACGATACAAATCCGAAATTACATTATAATCATTTTTATGATATATATGTAATGTTGTTCTTTGTCCCCAACTTTTAATTAAATTGTTATTGGTAAAAATATTACATTTATACTTTGTTCTGTTATATATAGATATTAATGCATAGGTTTGATATTGGCATTGTATTCCAATCAATGATTCAACACACATATCAGCACTTTCAAATTTATCTATTAATCCATTATTATATAACCTCATTTTTAGTAAATCTAAATTCGTATAGTTACTCATGTTTTATCGCATATATAAGTACAGAATCATAATTTGGGTCGTTTATGATTGGAACTTTTTTCACATATAAGATTTTACGATTTTGTTTTTCACCAAAATCTTGTATCATTTTTTCTGATAAATAATTATTATTAAACCCCATCTTTTTACTATATGATGTGGAAAAGCACCAATTAGCTCCTAATAATGTCCCACCTTTTTTTAACAAGTTATAAAGTTTTTCTAAATTACTTATATATTCCTTTTCACTTTTACATAATCCTAGTAATCCGAACTGTGATACATTGTTATATTTAATGGTACTATTAATAGATGAATGTAGAACATCATAAATTAAGTAGTTTACTTCAGTCTTAAGAACTTCATCAAATTCTTTATTATATTTTTTTAATGCATATTCACAACTTTTGGGATATAATTTTTTGTTTCTAATCTGTTCATTAATGAAGAAAGCCTCTTTAGAAATATCCACACATAATACCTTTTCAATATGCCTGAATGCAATCAGCCAAAAATATATATTACTACCACTACCAAAATCTATTAATGTTCCATTACATGCATATTTATTTATTAACTCTAAAATTTCTTCCGTACCTTGTTCTTCTCTAAATGGTGCGCCATAATAGTCATTAAAATATTTTAATTGTTTATTATATTCTTCTTTGTCTATTTTATCAAACTCCATAATCAGTCACACAATTAATCTATTCCGATATACTCCTTTCTGTTTTATCAATAATTCGTTTTAAAACAATAATATATGTTCCATCTTTATGTTCAATCTTTTCTTGTATTGAAAACTTATTACTTTTTTCTATGATTTTTTTTACCAAATTATATTCATAATTGTATAATCTAAAATTTGTTTCATAAAGCAAACGGTCTTTATCAAAATAACGATACCAAAACATTATATGACTTATATGATGTATATGTTTATTATATCTTTGAACATCTAATTCTTTAAATGTAAACTTTTTAGAGAAATAGAATTTATTATCTTCAATTTCTGAATCATAATACGTTAATTTTTTTCCTGAATTAAAATTGAATAAATCTAAAACAATATATTCTGATACTAAATAACTATTATCTAAAAAAGTTTTAAATTCAGAATAATCTAAATATTGCATTCCTTGGTCTAACACAAAAATACAGTCACACTTAATTTTTAATTTATTGATATCTTTCATATTACAAACATATGTCTTTACATTTTTTACGTGCTTTGCTTTGTTTTGTTCATTAATAAAGTCTATCATATTTTTTTCAATATCTATAAAATATGACTGTTTGAATAGCTTTGAAAATTCTTCAAAATATAAACCACTAGCACAAGGGCAAAGAACTGCATAATTAATATTATATTTATTCCTAATTGTATTTAATAATTTAACATTTTTATGATTTTTCTTTACCTCTTGTGCATAAAACATTGCTCTTTCTTTATATGTTATTTCTTTCATAATAATCCCAATGTTCTTTTATAACTGGATGACTTATTTTTCCTTTATCAAATATTTTACCTCTTATAACCTCAGAATTTTCTTTCCCTTGTAATTCGTTATCTAATATTTTTATTATCCATTCTTTTGCATTTGATGAGTATGCTTCTGTTGTTGATTTAGGATATGCTGATGGTAAATTATCGATTTTACAACATACGATTCCATTATCTGTTATATAAACTGGATTATTTAACGTAGTATATTTATCTATACTTGGAATGTAACCACTACCGTATCCACAAGTAACATCAATTACCACTGTACCAGGCTTTAAAGAATTAAATATCTCTTTTGTTATAATTGGTTCAGTATCATATGTTGAGATAAGAATTGCTCCAATGACAGCATCCATTTCTGGTAAAATTTTTCTCAAGTTTTCTTCGGTTGACTCTATGCAATGAATGCTTTCATCCATATAAACACTATTCTTCTTTAATTTATTAATGTTACTTCCAAAAACATATACTTCATTGCCTAGTTCCGAAGCAAGCTTTATAGCTGCTCCACCAACATTTCCATAGCCAATTACTGCAATTTTTGATTTTGAAGAGCCACGAATCTGAAATAAGGCTTTACCAGCTCCACCATATTGCTTTTGTTGATAAAAGCTGGCATACATTACAGCCATTTTTCCCGCGATTTCTCCACCGGGATATGCCATTGGAAAATATCCATCATCTGTTTCTATAAATTCGTATGTATATGCTGTTACTTTCTTTTTCTGTAATTCTTTTAATAGTTCATAATTTCCTTCAGCATGAAATATTGCAGCCATTTTGGTATTTTCATTCAAATATTTATATTCATCTTTCGTTGGTCCCTTATATTTTAAAATAAAATCGCTGTTGTTCCAACAATATTCTTTGTCTTTAATTATTGCCCCATGCTTTTTGTAATCACTATCTGAGAATCCTAGTGCTTTGCCTGCTCCAGTTTCTACATATACTTCATATTTCTTTGTTAATTCATCAATATCATTTGGTGATAGAATAACTCTATTTTCTCCATTAATTGTTTCTTTTAATATTGCTATTTTTTTCATACTTTCTCTCCTACTATACAAATATATTTCCCACGATTATACAGGCTTTCATCTCGTATATATTGCATTTCAATATTAAATATATAATCATAATCGTCCGTTAGAATTTTACTTATTGTATTTTTATCTGATGTTAGTGCTTCTTCTACACCAATTAATGAAACAACAGGATATCCACATTTAAAAATTGGTATAATGTCATACTTCCTATGAATTTCTACTAACTCATTCATTTTATCGAAATGTAACTTAGGAACATATTGCGATAGTGACCCAACGTTCTTCTCTATTACATTTTTCACATCGTTAGTATTTCCTTTTAATATATTGAGAGCTAAGCCATTATAGAAGTTTTCACCTACAGAAATTGATATACCACCACTTTTCAAATGTGAAGAGACAATTTCAATTAATTTATTAGTATTCTTAAAAAATGGTAATACATATATATTTAAAACTATATCAAATTGTTCAGTTAATTTTAAGTCATTAATATCTGAATTAATAATTTTAACACGATTTTTAAACTCTTTAAGTTTTTCTTTTGCCTGATTTAACATATTATTGGAAAAATCGACTAATACGCAACTTATATTATCAAATTCTTTTAAAATTTTGTATGCCCATTCTCCTGTACCAGCACCTAATTCTAATAATGTAACCTGTCTATCTTTAGGAATATATTCTTTTATAATTTCCCACAATAAATTATCAGCTAATTGCCAATATACTTTTTTGTTATTCTCATCATATGTTGTTGATATACCGTTAAAATGTTCTAATACTATCTCTTTTTCACACATAATTCAATTCTTTCTCTTGATTCTAAAAACGATAATAGTTCTGGTTTTTTATCTAAAATATAATAAGACTGTGGAACTACAAAATTTGGGAAATTTTTTTGTAATTCACTTAACGGTACTTCCTCTATTGGATTTATTTCTTCTATTGGAATTGCATATCCAATATTATTATATAGATATTCCATCATTCCATTATAACTTCCCGGTTCTTCTTGTTCAGCTATTGCTGCTATCGTTTGTGCATCACCGATTATCGGCTCCCCGAATCTAATCTTAGCTACTATGCTCTTTTTAGTTTTTGAAATATAAATATATGCATCACTTGCTTCTTTTAAATACCTTGTTCTATATTCATAATGTTTTCTACCATCTAGCATAGCATTATAGTATTCTTCTCTTAAGCTCATTAGAACACATTTTTGTTCACCTTCAAAAAGCGACAATTGTCCTTTCATCTTTCTACTTCCTTTCTTTCAATAGTTTTTTGGAGTTCATTAATTCTATATTTTGCATTACAATGTCAGCCTCTTTTTCTGGAGACAAATATTCTGTATCGATTACTATATAATTAAAACCAAAATTTTGTAAAAAATTCTCCATTTTATCATAACCATCATCATACATTGCGCAATTAGATAAATCTTTATCTTGGTGATTACGTGTATAAATTCTATTCATTCTTGTTGATACACTTGCTTTTAGTAAAACAGTTAAATCAGGCTTCCCACATAATCTTATTAATTCTTTATGTAATGGTGTTGTTTCCTCATCTCCATGCCAATAATAATTTGATACAAAATGCCTATCATAAATAATATCTTGATTATAGTTACATCTTGTTCCATATAATAGTCCCATTCCATAAAATAAAGTTAAAATAGCCTCATCTTCAGTTTCATAAAGTTTCCATTCTAATGCCTTCAACTGTGACTCATTGATATTTAGATTTTCAAATAAAAACTTAAATGGCGTATCAACATATTGATAGCCTAACCTTTCAACCAAAATTTTTGAAACAGTTGTTTTTCCACATCCGTCCATTCCCTCAATTGCGATTCTCATATACTCCCCCTAAATTAGTTTTAATATAATATTAAATTCCATCTTAATTTTTCATCCAAATTTCCATTGTCTTCATATACCATTTCGTTAATTTCTTCTTTTTTAAAAACTTCTAATAATTTATCAAAGTCATCGGCGAGTTTGGCTGCTTTTAATTCAGTCTCGCTTATCCAATAGACTTTACCTTCAGAAGTTTCTGGAATAATTTCCCCACTATAATCATCTGATGTAAATAAAATTATTAATTGTCTTTCATTCTCTTTTTTGTCATACCAATCTTTCACTCCGCATATTTTAACAGTATTTAATTTTAACCCTGTTTCTTCATATACTTCTCTTTTAATTGAAGGAACAATACTTTCGCCTATCTCGATTTTTCCTCCTGGAAAAGCTATTCCTTGCCAACTTTTCACCCTTTCTTGTACCAATACTTTGTTTGTATTAGGGTCGACTATTCTGCACATGTTCATTAATTTTACATTTTCCATATTTTCACTCCTTCTATATTTTAATATCAAAAAAGGGGGCCTTAAAAATGGGCCTCCTCCTCCACAATTAAAATAAAATTACATAATATAATAAATTGCGTTTTATTTTAGCATTCTTAATTAATAATGTCAACATTATTAATTATATTTATTATACCATATAAATCACGACATTTAACTTATTCTGCTTATCTTTAATTATTTTAATAAATCCACTTTTTGAATAATTCGTTACTTTGCGAGGGTGCAATTATAGTAAATAAAAAGCTAGCAATGCTAACTTTTTTGTTTTCAAAATTGTTTCCAAAAATTTTTTCCTTATTTTATAAGGTTTTTCCGATATTTTGGTAACATCTTTCCTAATTTTGGAAACAAAATGGAAACAAATTGATTATTTTTTGTAATTTTTTTAATTTTTAAAGCCCTCGCAAACCCTTATTTTATAAGCTATTTGCCACAGCAGTTTTTATATTTTTTTCCACTACCACATGGACATGGTTCGTTACGGCCAACTTTTTTAACTCTCTTTGGAGTTTGCTTTTTTACTTTGCTTTTATCTT
Organism: uncultured Bacilli bacterium; assembly: GCA_944358675.1. Lineage (GTDB taxonomy): Bacteria > Bacillota_I > Bacilli_A > RF39 > UBA660 > Coprosoma. The sequence goes on from CALVRN010000008.1 coordinate 28,071, forward strand.
CGTTAGGTGTCCCTTTAATAACTTGTTCTCTTTCTGTATTTTGTCTAATTTCAGCATTCATTAAGTATCTACTAATATCCATATCGATGGTTGCTAGTAAGTTATCAAACATTTCATATCCTTCAGCAGTATATGCTTGAAGTGGATTTTCTTGAGCATATTGTCTTAAGTAAATACCTTCACGAAGTAAGCTCATTGCATTAATATGATCCATCCAGTGAGTATCGATAACACGTAATGAAATAGCTTTTTCAAATTCATTTTTAAGTTCATCTGGGAAGTCTTTGATTTTTTCTTCATATTCTTCAACTACATGTTCATAGATTGTTTCAATTAAGCTTTCTGAATCTAGTTCTTCTAATTCATCTACCGATAAATCATTTTTAAGCAAATTTTCATTAACTGTTTCTAATATTTCGGTAACATCTAAACCAGTTAATTTGTTGCTATCTATTAAATGACTATTAACAATATTGCTAATATGATTTTTAATGTGTTCTAAAGTAATACTGTGAATAGATTCACTATCAAGAATTTGATTTCTTCTTCCATAAATAATCATACGTTGATTATTAATAACATCATCATATTCTAGTAAGTGTTTACGAGTATCAAAGTTGTTACCTTCAACACGTTTTTGAGCTGATTCTATTGATCTAGATAAAGCCTTACTTCTAATTGATAGTTCTCCATCAAAGCCTACTCTTTGTAATAAGTGTTTAGCACTATCTGTACCAAATCTTACCATTAAATCATCTTCAAATGATACGCAAAATTGGCTCATTCCAGGGTCTCCTTGACGTCCTGAACGTCCTCTTAATTGGTTATCAATACGTCTTGATTCATGTCTTTCTGTACCTAATACACATAATCCACCTAGTTCTCTAACACCTTTTCCCAACTTAATATCGGTACCACGACCGGCCATGTTAGTGGCAATAGTAACAGCACCTTTTTCTCCAGCTTTAGCAATAATTTCAGCTTCACGAGCATTGTTTTTTGCATTCAATACTTCATGTGGAATATGTTCTTTTTTTAGCATATTGCTTATCTTTTCACTGTTTTCAACAGCTACTGTACCAACTAGAACTGGTTGCCCTTTAGCGTGTCTTTCTTTTATTTCTTTAACAATCGCTTGATATTTTCCTTCAGCAGTTGCGAAAATTAAATCACTATAATCTTTACGGATAACTGGTTTGTTTGTTGGTATTTGAATAACATACATGTTATAAATATCTCTAAATTCTTCTTCTTCAGTTTTAGCAGTACCTGTCATACCAGCTAATTTTTTATACATTCTAAATAAGTTTTGGAATGTAATGGTTGCTAAAGTTTTAGTTTCTTCGTTGATTTGAACACCTTCTTTAGCCTCAATAGCTTGATGTAAACCTTCTGAGAAGTTTCTTCCTGGCATTAAACGACCAGTAAATTGGTCAACAATCACAATTTTTCCATCTTGAATAACATAATCAAAATCTTTTTTCATACTATAGTTAGCGTGTAATGCTTGATTAATAAAGTGAACTAAAGTAGCGTGTTCAATATCATATAAGTTTTTAATATTAAAGTATTTTTCAGCTTTTTTTATACCCTCTTCATCTAATGATGTTGCTTTTGTTTTTTCATCATATATATATCCTTCATTTTCTTTTAATGTTTTAACAAATTTGTCAGCTTGGGTATATAAGTTGGCAGATTGCATTTTTCCTCCAGAAATGATTAATGGAGTTCTAGCTTCATCGATTAAAACTGAGTCGACCTCATCAATGATAACAAAGTTTAGAGGTCTTTGAACTCTATCTTCAGCACGTACTACCATGTTGTCTCTTAGATAGTCAAAACCAATTTCATTGTTAGTGGAATACATAATATCACAGTTGTAAGCTTCTCTTTTTTGCTGTTGATTATATTCTCTATAGTTAATGCCTACAGTCAAACCTAAAAATTCATAAATTTTCCCCATCCAATTAGCATCACGGCCTGCTAAATACTCATTAACCGTAATAATGTGTACTCCATCACCAGTTAAGGCATTTAAGTAGGCGGGTAAGATAGATGTTAGGGTTTTACCTTCACCAGTTTTCATTTCAGCTATATTACCGTAATGAATGGCTAAACCACCTAATAACTGTACATAATATGGCTTTTCGCCTATTACACGAAAAGCAGCCTCTCTAGCGACAGCAAAAGCTTCTACCTTAATATCTTCTAATGTCTCTCCATTTTGTAATCTTTCTTTAAATTCTTTTGTTTTTGCTTTTAACTGTTTATCGGTTAATTTAGACATTTCTTCATCTAATGCATCGATTTCATCAGCAATTTTTTGAAATTTTTCTAATTCTTTATATTCATGATCAAATATCTTTTTAAGAAAATTCATATTGTCCATCCTTTCGTCTATATAGTATTTTACCAAAAAAAGAGCAAAATGCATAGAAAAACAGGGTAAAAAATCAAAATATGTTGGATTTTACCCTGTTTTTATTCTTTTAAAGGTGATATACATTAGAAATAATCGCTCTGAGCGATTATTTCTCTTTAATTAAACCATAGTTGCCATCTTCACGTTTGTAAATAACTTCAATATCTCCAGTTTTAGAATTTCTAAAGATAAAGAAAGTATGATCTATTAAATTCATTTGTAAAATAGCTTCATCCTCACTCATTGGTTTAAGTTCAACACTTTTGCGTTTAACGATTTTGCTTTTATCACTTTCTGTTTTTTCTACCTTAAAGTTGGTAACAAAGCCTGGAAATTTGTCTTTAATTACTTTTTTACTCATTCGTGTTTTATTTTTACGAATTTGTCTTTCTAACTTATCGATAATCAAATCGATTGCAGCGAAAGGATCTTTGTGACTTTCTTCTGCTCTTAGGATAACTTTTTTAACTGGGATTGTTACTTCTACTTTATAGTCTGGTTCAACAGCTCTAATTAAAACAGTAGCAGTAAACTCATCTCCTTCATTAAAGTACTTATCAAGCTTTGAAAGCTTCTTTTCTGCATGTTCTTTGAAGTCATTTGTGACTTTGACTTTTTTGCCACGGATTATATATTTCATATCATCACCTTCCATCTACATTATATCATAAAATATATGAAATTTATATGTTATTGCATGTTTATATAGAAAAAAAACTACACAAGTGCAGTTTTAATTTCGACAACGTTTTTTGCTTGTAATCCTTTATCAGTTCTGACTAAATCGAATTCAACGTACTGACCCTCAACTAGCGTTTTGTAGCCAGGTGTAAGAATTGCTGAATAGTGGACGAATATATCTTCTTTATCGTTATATTCGATAAAACCAAAACCTTTTTCATTGTTGAACCACTTAACTTTGCCCTTCATGTCTTACATCTCCCTTCTAGTAAGTCTCTTACAATACTAGTATACATTAATAAGGCCTTTGCTTTCAATGAAAACCAAATCATAAATTCCGACAAAATTTTCTTTTACAACATACTACCCCATACATATATTTGAATGTGCACAAGTACTACATCGACATGTTTGATTTTACACGTACTAGAGACATTATTTAAACAATTTGTTTGAATGTATATTTATTTTGACTGAATGCTAACAAGTGTCATAAATAAAATACTTTTTAAAATAATAGGAATAAATTATTTATATATTAAACATTTTGCATATTTTTTTATTCGAATTATTGTATCATTTTTTATGGTAAAGAGAGGATTTGTATGAAAGAAGTATTTATAAATAATTCCATGAATTTAATTCACAAATATTATCCAGACTATTCTGAAGAAAAATTAGCCGAATTAAAGTATGGTCTGCTTGGATTATATTTGATGATTACTAAATCTATTATTATTTTTGGAATTGCTATATACCTCGGCATATTTAAAGAATTATTAATCTTTACCATTATTTATAATATTTTACGTGCACCATCGTTTGGAATACATGCTTCAAAAAGTTGGATTTGTTTAGTTTCATCTGCTACTGTATTTATTTTATCAACTTATTTAAGTTTAAATGTTGTAATACCCATTAATATTAAAATTATATTTGGGATAATTGGGATAATATTGATATATAAAAACAGTCCAGCAGATACATGGAAAAAACCAATTGTAAGTCCAATAAGAAGAAAAATTTATAAAACTGTTTCAAGCTTAATTGCTATTATGTTTGTTGTAATATCTATACTTATTAACAATAATTTTTTAGCAAATTCTTTGATATTTTCATTATTAATACAATGTGTGTTTACTTCTCCAACAATGTATAAAATATGCGGAGAACCTTATGATAACTATAAAAGTTATCAACCTTAAAGTTTGGTTTAAATTGTTTAATTTAAACATAAATCTATGGAAAGGAGTTTGTTGTATGAGTTTTATTGCTTCATTATTATCTTCACTAGGCGGAATGTTTGCCGGTGCAGCTAGCAGTGCTTGTGCTTCTTGGTGGTTTGATGAACCAGAATGTCCAAAGAGTTTAATTAAATAAAAAATGTAGATTGAATTTGATCTACATTTTTATTTTTAATGTTTGAGTAAAAGCATCTCTATTAATACTTTTTTCATTTTCTAATTTTTCAGATTCTTCATTTAAAATGTTATTTATTAAAGTGAGCCCATATCCATGTCCCTCTCCTTTTGTTGTATATTTCATATTATTTATTTTATCTAAGTCTAAATTACCTTTAAAATTATTAGTTATGTCAATACATAATTCATTATCAATATTATACATTTCTATTGCAATTTCTTTTTTCTTTAAACTTTTAACAGCTTCAATTGCATTATCTAAAAATACACCTAATATTTTACATATTTTTAAAACTAGATCTTCATCTAAATCAATTAAGTCTGTTGTTCTGATATCTCTAGAAATATTTAAAGTATATTTTATTTTTAACTTTTCCATTAAACATAATTTAGAATAAATAGTAGCTCTTAATCCTCCTGATGGAATTTTGGCAGTTTTTTTCATAATTTTATCATTATCTTTTATTTTATTATCTACTAATTTATCTATATATTTAACAATATCTTCTTTATTATTTTTATCTTTTAACATATTTCTAATGGTTAAAAATTCATTTTTATTTTCATGTGTATCTACCCTAAATTTATCAATCATAACTTCATATTCTTTTAAACTAGAAATGCTTGTCTGATATTTACTGTTTATTTTGTTGTAATTTTCTTGAATTTTTGTTGATGTTATTATAATTGAAATAAATACAATTGCCATTATTATATTTGTAGTTAATACTAATGGTAATGGTAATTTCATATGACTTTCCACAGTAGCAATCACTAATGTAAAAATAATTATTAGTGGGTAAATAATATTTTCTTTGTTTTTTGTATTATTATAAAACAACAAATACAAATGCTTTGTAAATTTTCTATTTACTATTAATATCGAAATAATTAATATATAAATATTTAATAAAATTGATGGTAATGGCTCATATAATAATTCATATATACTATTTCCAAAAATAATTGAACAAATTATTACAAACGAAAATTCAGAAAATGCTAAAATCATTTGAGATATGACAACCATAATTAACGATTGTTTAATTTCTTTACTAACAAGGAAATAATTAATTGCTGTAAGTAACACAAAAATAACAATTAGTCTAAATGGTTGTACAAATAAACAATTTGATACACATAACGCTATTGTAGAAAAAATTAACGTTACAAAATAGTTTAAATTAAATATTCTTTTATGGCTGCTGTCAGAAAGTTTTTTCCAACAATATACATGAAATATTGATGATATAAAACTAGAAAATAAAATTAATAATACACTTGTCATCCTATATCAACTCCTTATCAAATCTCGTTGAGATTAAATCAGAAGTCATTCCATTATCAAACACAACTTCTTTTTGCGTTTTGCTAAAACTCATGATACGTTTAGTGTTCATTAGGCATGCTCTATGAGTTTTAATGAAGTTATCATTTAGTAGTTCCTCTAATTCTGCAAGGTTTTTACCAACTTTAAATTCATTATAATCAGTTATAATAACACATTTTCTTTCAACACTATCCCTAGTAATATATAAAATATCATCTTGAGGTATAGTGTAAACTACTCCATTATCTTTAAATCTAATTACACTTCTTATTTTAAACATTTGAAGAGCTTTGTCTAATGATTTTATTAATCTATTTTCACAGTCATCAAATTTATTTATGTAAGATAAAAATAGAAAGTCGTTTTTCATAACAATATGGCCTAATTCTTGGTGTCCAGTTAGAAATATCAAAACACTATCAACATCTTTGTTTCTGATAATTCTAGCAATGTCTATTCCAGATTTTGTTGGTGTTTCAATATCTAAAATATATACTTTAAATGGCAATTTTGATTCTACAATTTTTATAAAGTCACTGTTGTAATCTTCGAAGACATGAGTTTTATACTCTAACTTATTTTTCATCATATAAGAAGCTACTATGTGCTCAACCATTTCACGATACTGCTTTACATCATCACAAATAATAAAATTTATCATAAATCTTACCTTTCCTTCCACAATTAAGCCGACAGTATGGTATTCCTATGTAAATATACCATAATTTGACAAATATTACAATGAAAAAAGGTAATTTTTTAAATATTACCTTTTAGTCTTTAAAAACAGTTTATTTTGTATTTCTTTTAGATTTTATTTCATCCCATAATTCTAGGCCTTCATCCCTTAAATTTTCTAAAGTGTCAAGTCCATTGGCTGTAGTATCGGTAAACCATTCTCTAAATCTTTCTCTATAATTTGGTACTAAATAATTTAGAATATCATCTAAAGAACTTAAGGCATTTATAGCTTTTTCTTTACCTGAATCCGATAATTCATCAAATGTTACACCATTAATTTCTTTACCATTAAAAATAAAGTCAGATAAATCTTTAAAATTTTGTAGACACCTTGCAAATTCTTCTTGAAATGCTTCACTATTGACAGATTCTTGGGCTGATTCTTCTAATTTCTGCGCTCCATCTAGCATCATACTTATTGCTGCATCAGCTGCAGAATCTTTTTCGGTTTGAGTATCTAAATAACTATCTACTTCTTCTAAATAGGTTTGATCTTCATTTTGAACTTCTGTGTTTTCAATATTATCTGTTGTATCTTGAGTTTTATTTTCAGCGGCATTTCCAGCACAACTAGTTAAAGTAGTTATAAATGCTACACTACACATTATAGATATTATTTTGTTAGGATATAACTTAAATTTATTTTTCATAATTATTCCCTCTTTCGCTTTATATTATAGCAGATTTATATTAAAAATCAAATTATACTCCCCCTATTTCTCCACGCTTTCTTAAATATATTTTTCTTAGCCAATCGACAGGGACAACAGTTAAAGATAGTATAATCATAACTTCAAATTCAAATGGACTTAAACCATAAGCTCTAAATAAATCACCACCATAATATATAAGATATACTTGAACAATTAAAATGAATAATATTATAATTAAGAACACTTTGTTTTTAGACAGATGTGCAAATAAGTTTAATCTATGAGTTCTTGCATTAAAACAGTTAAAAATTCCCATAAAAATGAATAAACCAAAGAAGGCTGTCATTAAATATCTATCATCACTACTATCCCTAAATATGCTATGGATAAATGGTGATTTTAAGAAAAAGATACACATGAACGCTGAGAAGGCACCTGTGAATATTATCTCATCTTTCATATATCTATTAATGATATTTTCATTTTTAGTTTTTGGTTTCTCATACATATATTCTTTAAGCGGGGGTTCATATGAAAAAGCAATTCCGGCAAGAGTGTCCATAACCATATTTATCCATAACATTTGAATAACAGTTACTGGAACTTCAACACCTATAAAAGGCCCAATGATTGAAATACTAACAGCACATATATTCATGGTTAATTGGAAAATAATGAATTTTCTTATACTTTTAAATATTGTTCTTCCATATAAAACAGCATTAGAGATTGAAAGAAGGTTGTCATCTAATATGACAATGTCACTTGCTTCTTTAGCAACTTCGGTGCCTGAGCCCATAGCAAATCCAACATCGGCTTTTTTTAAGGCTGGGGCATCATTTACTCCATCCCCTGTCATACCTACAACTAAACCTGCAGATTGAGCGATTTTAACTAGTCTGCTTTTATCTTGAGGAAGTGATCTTGCAAGTATTTTTAAATGAGGCAGTATTTCTTTTATTTCATTATCTGTTTTTTTATTAAATTCTGAACTTGTTAAAATTATATCTTCATTGCTATTAATTAGTCCTACTTCTTTACCAATTGCTTTAGCCGTATCTATATTATCACCAGTAATCATAACGGTATTTATATGGGCGTTTTGAATAAGTTTTAATCCTTCTATTGCTTCTGGTCTTACTTCATCTTTAATATATACTAAACCAATTAATGTTAGTCTTTCAATGCTTTTTTTAGAAGATGAGGTACCAAATGCTAAAACTCTAATTCCTTTATCAGTTGCAGATTTGATTTGATTATATATTTTGTTTTTGTTTGTAATTAATCTTTTTGTTTGGCTATCATAATAATGTGTACAGTTTTTAAGAATGACTTCTGGTGCTCCTTTTATTAAATTTATTATTTTTCCACAATATTCAACTTCGGTTAAGGAATATTTGTTCTCACTAGAAAATGGCACTTTATCTATAACCTTGTAATTTATTTTATTATTTTTAAAAAATTTTAATAATGCTCTATCTGTTATGTTTCCACCTATTGGCTTGTTTTCTTCATTATAAGTACTTTCATTATTGGCGATTAGTGAAAGTTTTACTCTTGTATAGTATGAATTATTTTTGTTTAATTCTTCTTCACTTTTTATGATATTTCCTTCGGCATCACTTATAGCAATAACATCTAGTTTTCCTTTGGTGATTGTACCTGTTTTATCTGTGAATAACATATTAATATTTCCGGCAGTTTCAATTCCCATGAGTTTTCTTACTAAAACATTACTTTTGAGCATTCTTTTCATGTTTGAAGACAAGACTAAAGTAACCATTAGTGGTAATCCTTCTGGAACTGCAACTACTATTATTGTTACTGACAAAGTTAATGCGTGAAGAATATGACCAAACATTAGTGGAAAATTTGTAATTGTATTAATTATAGCACTACTTTCAAAATTATTTTCAATTATAACAACCGAAAATAGATATGATAAACTAACTAAGGCAGCTCCAATGTAACCTATTTTGCTAATTAATTCAGCTAGTTTTACTAATCTTAGTTTTAAAGGACTTGTTGGAGATTTTTCAGAGACTTCTTTAGCTAGTTTTCCATAAAATGTTTTATTTCCTACTTTGGTTACTTCCATGGTAGCTAACCCTGAATAAACAACTGATGAACGATATACTTCATCACTTACTCTTTTTTCTTTTTCTTTCATTTCTCCATTTAAATTTGATTCATTAACAAGAACTTTACCTTTTATTATTTTACCGTCTGCTGGAATGGCATCGCCCGGCTCTAAAAAAACAATATCTCCAACAACTACTTCGCCTATTTCAATTTCATTTACTTTATTATCTCTTTTTACTTTTGTTTTTATTTTTGAAGCATCTGCTTGAAGTTTTTCAAAGGCTTTTTCACTGCCATATTCTGATATTGTTGATATAAAAGATGCTAGAAAGATGGCAATAACTATACCAATTGTTTCATACCAATCAAAATTTTGAAATAGAAACAATGTTTTTATAGCTAAAGCTATTAATAATATCTTTATTATTGGATCACCCAATGTAGCAATTAGTTTATGGAAAAAACTTTCTTGTTTACTTGCTTCAACTTTATTACTACCATTTTGCTTTCGACTTTTAATTACCTCTTCTTCTGTTAATCCTTTCATAGGCACCTCCTATAAAAAGATATTAGTAATTATATTTATCTATACTGTTTTTTGGTCGACAAAAAAACTACTTTATTTAGTAGTTTTTAGTAATCCTTCTGATTTTAATAAATTATATATACATGAATAACTGCGACTATTATAAAATTTGCAGAATTTACGAATACTGACATTGCTTTTTTTATAAAGTGAAATGATTTTTTTCCTTTCTTCTTCGCTCATTATATTTGCAGGAACTCTATTTTTATTCCCGTGAACGAAATTAATGGTACCATTTATTACTTCCTTTTTTAATTTTAAAATATATTTTGGATGATATCCTGTGATGTCAGCTATTTCTTTATATGATAAAAATGTTTTTTTATCCATTTTATCCTTAATCAATTTTACAGCTTCTTCTTTTTTTGTCATTTTTAACACCTCTTATTTTATAAAATGGTAATATTATTCCGAAATAATGCTATAGACATTGCTTTTACAAATCTTAAATCGTACCTATTATATCATATATTATCTTTTTTATAACAACTTTTGTTTTAAAAATATATTTAGGTTTATATTAATTACAAATTTTTATATATTTTCCTGAATCTTTTAATAATTCTGTGACAAATATTGAGGGATTTGTCTTGTTTACCAAAAGTATTACTGTGGATTGTGTTCTAGTTAAAGCTACATAAAATAGTCTGCGCTCTTCGGCATAATTATATTCATCTTCCTTGTTTGCTACATATAACAAATAATCACTGTTTTGAATTTTACTTGGTATTCCTGTTATGGTGTTTTCTAAGTTTATTATAATAACATTTTGCGCTTCTAAACCTTTTGATTTATGAATTGTGAGATATTCCATGTTTTTTTTTATAAATGGTACTTTATTTTTATCTTTATTGTTTCTTCCTAAAATATATGTTTTACCTTTTATTTTTGAAGAAATCACATTCCAAATCTCAGATATGTTATTTTTGTAATAATAAATATGAACAGGAGTTTTATTTGTTTTATTTGATGATATATTTTTATTTATTTGATATGGATTTTTTATAATGAATTTTTTTGTTAATTTAATTAATTCTTTACTGTTTCGATATGTTCTTTTTAATTTGATTATTTTTGCTTTGGGAAAGATTTTTTTAAATTTTGTAAAAATTTCTAAATTACTACCTGTAAATTTATATATAGATTGCCAGTCATCACCAACAGCAAGTAAAGAGGCATTTGTTTGTTTTTGAATGTTTTTTATTAATTCACATTTGTTAAATGAGATGTCTTGATATTCATCAATAATTATATATTTATAAGGATATATACCTTCTTTTTTTACAATGTCACTTGCTTGATTAAGCATATCATGAAAGTCAATTTGATTTGTTTCTTTAAGGTATGATTCATATTTAATGTATATTTTTTTTACTAATTTTAAGAATTCTTTATGTCTATATTGTTTATGATAATGATTGCTTTTTTTATTTTCTTCGTGAAATTTATTAAATGAATTATGCGGATAGTTATTACTTTTAAATAGGTTTATAAATGTTTTGATGATGTCTTTTAAATATTCTATATATTTTGTTTGTTTTATTATTTCATTTTTAATTTCATCTGAATTTCCTTTACCAATTTCAATGAAATTAGCGTTAATTAAAACATTTAATTTTGGATATTTATTCAGTTCATTAATTATTATATTATCTAAATTTTCTTCATCAATTAAGGTTACTGTTTTGTTTGATTTAATTATTTGGTATCCAAGACTATGAAAAGTTTTAACGTTTATGTTTATATTTTCTTTTAGAAGTTTGTTGTGCAGGCTTGTGGCAGCCGCTTTAGTAAAAGTAATACATAATATATCTAATGGATTTATGCCATCATTTATTAATTTTTTTATTTTATATACTATGGTTAATGTTTTTCCACTTCCAGCCCCTGCAATAACCAAAAGATTTTTTGATTTATTTTTTATAACTTTTTTTTGATATTTGTCTAATATAATTTTTCCCATAAAAAACACCTCTATATATAACATACGAGATGTTTTCTTTATTTCCTTTTTTAAAGACTTCCATGATTAGAACTTGCAACAATTGAATATAATGTTTCACGTTCTGAATCTGTAATATTACCACTTGTTTTGGCTATTGAAACAACAAAGACACCATCTTTGGCTTCAGCATAAGTAATATCTAAATCAATTGTACCTTGTTTTACTCCAGATGTAACTAGGAAACGGGTTCCATCAAAAGTCATTTCTTCAGTAATTGCATTAGTAAAATCATACCCTTCTGATTGACTAGTTTCTTGACTTTTTAGAACATTAATAACTTGATCTTTCATTGAAACTAAAGTATCATATGATGTTCCTGTTTGATAGATAATAGCAGATGCTAGAGTGTTTTCATCATTTGTAATTAACAATTGACTTGATGATGATGTGGCATTAAATCCACTTGGAATAGTAAATGAAAAATCACTGTATGTAACTGTTTCACTTTCTTCGGTTGGGGTATCTTCCTCTTGTTTATCTTTTTCTGTATCGACAACTTGATTATCATTATTTGTTTTATTATCTTCTTCTTTTGACATACTAATTCCAACAAAAACAGCAATAATTACAATAGCTAATATAGCAGCTCCAACAATTAAGCCCCATGGCGTTTTTTTCCCGTTTGGTACATTATTTGTTACATAAGTATTTGGCATTGGTGTTGGCTGCTGAAAATTGTTTATTGGCTCGTTTGGTTGCATACCTACTGTTTGTGTCATAACTGGTGTTCCACAATTAACACAGAATTTTGAATTTTCATTTATTTCTGCTCCACATTTTGTACACTTCATTTTATTTCCTCCTTTATTATAATAATACCATACCTAAAAATAAGTTACAACATTTTTTCACAATTAATACATATAAAAGTGATGAAGTTATTTTATAATTTTCATAACTTCATCACGATCTTTAAATGGAAATTCATCGTTACCAATGATTTGATAATCTTCATGGCCCTTGCCTAATATTAACAAGATATCTTTATCTTCTAACATATTTATTCCTTTTTTTATAGCTTCTTTACGACTTACAATTTTTGTATAATTTTCTTTTTCTATATCTACAGTCATATCATTAATTATGTTTTCCTCTTCTTCATGGCGAGGATTGTCTGTTGTGAAAATAGCAAAATCACAATTTTCAGAAATCAGTTTGCCAATTGTTGATCTTTTTTCTTGTCTTCTTTCTCCACCACAGCCAATTACGGCAATGATTTTCGCTTGTGCTATTTTTTTTGTTTCTTTAATAACATTATTTATAGTGTCTATATCATAAGCATAGTCAATTATAATTAATCCTTCTTTATATTTAATGGCTTCAAATCGGCCATCAATTGGGTGCAAAGAGAGGGTTGCAGAAATAATTTCTTCATCATGACAACCCAAAACTTTTGCAGATATATAAGCCGCAGCATAGTTATACATGTTATATGGTCCAATTAATGGCATTTTAATGTTTTGTTTACCTAAAGTAAATTCAGTAAAGTTATAGTTTGTATTTATTTTTTTAAGCGGAAAATCGCTATCTAAAGTTCCATAAAAAATGTTGGTGTTTTGTGGTAGTGCGAAATATTCATAGTAAGGATCTTTTTTGTTTATTATAGCAGTTCCATCTTTTTTTAACATTTTAAATATTTCAATTTTAGTATTTAAATAATCTTCTTTATCTTTTCTTTGGTGAGCTATAAAGTTAGTAAAAATAGCTATATCAAACCTTAATCCTTCAATATGTCTTTGTTTTATTGCTTTCGATGATGTTTCAAGTATAACCACTTCACAGTTACTATTGGCAGCTTCATTAATTAATTCATAAATTTCATATATATCTGGAGTTGATGATGATATTTTTTTTACTTTTCCATCTACACAAAAGCCATTTGTTCCAATGTAGGCGGTTTTCATATTTAAGTTATTCAAAAGTTGATATATTAAATCACCAGTTACAGTTTTTCCAGTTGTTCCAGTTATACCTATTAATTTTATTTTTTCTAATTTTTCTAAATTTAATTCTTTCAAATAATTTGAAAGATATGTTCTTGTATCTTCTGTTATAATTGTTTTTACAGAATAATCCCCATGAGTGGCGATTATACAAGCGGCACCTTTATCAATGGCTTGTTCAATGTAATCATGTCCATCAGTGTATGGACCTTGGAGCGCTAAAAAAGTATCACCCGGCTTTACTTTCCTAGAATCTACTCGTAGCATGTTTTTACCCCCTACGCTTATGTTTTAAAAATTTATCGAACGGGCGTGCAATTGTATTAGCAAGCCATACGATAAAGTAAGAAAAATAACTTACTAATATTAAAATTATATAATAAAATGGAGTATTATCAAATATTATATCAGCATAATGATAACTCATATAATCTAGGATAAACCAAACGTTTAAACCTATAAATAACATTATTATAATTAATATTCTTGAAAGTATTTGTTTATTAATTTTTAATTTTATTTTCTTTTTATAGTCAAGTAAGAACATTATTGTATAAAATATAACGGTACTTACTCCTATAACTTTTAAGTCAAAGTTTAGTGTAATAATTAATAGAATGATTGCTAATAATTCTTTATTTATGAATGTTTCTTTATAATTTTGAAATATCCATTTTCCATAATCTTTTACTTTATATTTGTTTTGCTGAAGATAAGATAAAGATTTTTTATATTTAATTATATTGAAAAATATATATGTTGATAAAGATATATAAAAGAATATCATTTGTCACCTCCAAAGAATATTTCGTGCCATAATAAGAATACATATATGGTCCATATTTTACGACTATTATCGCATTTTCCATTTACATGATCATCTAAGAGTTTAACTATTTTCTTAGTGTTGAAGAATTTATTATCTTTGGTAAATAATGTTTTTATTTGTTTGTAAATATCCTCATCTTTAATCCATTCACGAATTGGAACTGGAAAACCTAATTTCTTTTTATTGGAAACTTTATCTTCTAACACTTCACCAGCTATATCCCTAAATATTTTTTTTGTTTTAAATTTATCTGTTTTAAATTCTACCGGTAAACCTAAAGCATAGTCGATGAGTGGTCTATCTAGAAATGGTACTCTTACTTCTAGAGAATTAGCCATACTCATTTTATCGGCTTTAAGTAAAATATCGCCAATTAACCAAAAATTAAAATCTATGTATTGCATTTTAGTTATATCATCTTTATCTTTTACTTTTTCATAGTATGGTTTGGTTAATTCTTGAAAACCTTTGGTTTGTCTTTTACCTTTTAATATTTTACTGACTTCTTTGTTGTTGAATATAAATGCATTACCAACAAATCTATCTTCTAATTTTTTACCACGCCTTATTAAGAAATTAATACCTCTTTTATGTGGAAATATACTAGCAATTTTTCCAATCGTAAATCTAATTGGATATGGAATTTTATAATACCAACTATCAGTTAATGGTTCTTGATATATATTATATCCTCCAAATATCTCATCTGCTCCCTCACCAGAAAGTGATACTTTAACATTTTCACTGGCTAATTTAGTTACAAAATATAGAGCTATTGCAGATGGATCAGCAAGTGGTTCATCCATATAGTATAAAATATTTGGTAAATTTTTAAAGTATTCATCTTTAGTAATTACTTTACTTATGTTTTGAGTGTTTATTTTTTTTGATAAATCTTTGGCATATTCTATTTCACTATATTTTTCATTGTTAAAACCAACGGTAAATGTTTTATCAACATCGCTGCTTGCCGCAATAAATGAAGAATCTACACCACTTGATAGGAATGAACCCACTTCAACATCACTTATTTTATGAGCTTTAATTGAGTCTTGTAAGTGATTTTTTATTCCTTCTTTCCATTCTTCATATGTTTTAGTGTCATCTTCTTTGAATTTTATTTCATAGTATTTTTTTATTTCTAATTTACCATCTTTATATTTCATGTAATGACCTGGCATTAATTTATAAACGTTTTTGAAGAATGTTTCTTCGCCAACACTATACTGGAATGTTAAATAATATTCTAACATTTTAGTGTTTAATTCTTTTTTAAAATGTGGATGAATTAAAAAGCTTTTTATTTCTGAGCCAAAGATTAATGTATTATCCATTTTGGCATAGTAAAATGGTTTAATACCATAAAAGTCTCTGGCTGCGAATAGTTCACCTGATTTAATATCATAAATCACAAAAGCAAACATACCTCTTAGTCTATCTAAGAGTTTTTCTTGCCACTCTTCATAGCCATGGAGTATTACTTCGGTATCGGTTTTAGTAGTAAATTTATGACCATTTTTAATTAGTTCTTCTCTTAAGCTTTCGAAGTTATAAATTTCACCATTAAAAATGATAACTTTTGATTTATCTTCATTATATATTGGCTGTGAACCACTTTTTAGGTCAATAATGCTTAGTCGTCTAAATCCTAAGGCAATGTTTTTATCACAATAATAGCCTTCTGAATCTGGACCACGATGAGCGATTAAATCGGCCATTTTTTTTATGTTTTCTGTTTTATCTTTTTCTTTATTAATGTATCCTACGAAACCGCACATATTACTGCCTCCTTTTAGTATAGGTCATATTCATTTTATCATATATTTGCTTTTTTTTAAAGGAAAAAGGTCAAAGATTATCTTTGACCTCATCTATTAATTACAACGGTTCTAGTCAGAATGTCTTTTAATGTTTGTCTTTTGGTAGTTGCAAAAGGTAATAGAAAACCTAAAGTTATAATATCTAAAAATGATATTAGTTCTCGTGCAAATACTGTTATAAATCCAGCAACGTTTCCATCTTGTTTGGTTAATTTTATATGCATTAGGCTTTTTCCTATAGTAGCTCCGCTACGACTTTCTGAAAATGGAAAATAAAATAGTATTATAACTAAACAAATAATATATTTTGCACTATTAATCATATCTATAGTTTGTTTTGGAAATTCTTGGGTTATGGCTATATCTGTGATTGCTAAAAGCCCATAACAAATTAATGAAATAATTAGAACATCTATTATAAATGCAAGTAATCTATTTATTGGACTTGCATATAGTAATTTGTCATCTTTTGTCATTGTTAGTTTATTTATGACAAAAGTTTTAGATATTTTGTCATTTAGAGCTTGTTTTTTTGGTGGAATAGCAGAAAGTAGAAATCCAAGACCTAGTGTTATAATGTTGAATATTTTAGTTATGTTTCTAAATAATGCTTTAGGAAGAGTTACAGGATTTTCATATTCATCAGTTACTTCGATACTTAAAATGTATTTTCCCAAAGAGCCTCTCCATGAAGTTCTTTCAAATATACTGTTATATATTATATAAAGTGGTAGGAAAATATATATTCCCATGTATATATTATCTAAAGTGATAGGTGTAAGATATTGATTTATGGCAATTAAAATAAAGTATGTGAATATTAATATAATAAAACAATCAAATAGTCCAGCGACTAATCTTTTTGTGAAACCGGCATATTTTTGATTTTCTAAAAATTTTTCATCGTTTACTCTTTTGAAAAAATTATCAATTTCTTTGAAATTATAATTACAATATGGACAGGTTGTAACATTTTTATCAATCATTCTCCCACATTTAGGACACCCCTTTTGCATATTTGTCACCTTCCTTTATTATAATTATATCATAGGTTTATGTAGAAGAAAAACACCTTTTGGTGTTTATGAAGCTTGTATTTTATTTATATAATGATGTATTTTCCCAGCCCAAGCTTTACTTGCGGCATACTTTTTATTCATTTGTTCTGGGGTTGTTAAACCTTTATCATAATAATTTGTTTTTAAGTTGTACATGAAACTATATATTCCTTCATCTAATGAGTTAAATTTTTTATATGATGTACCATTACAACTTGGACCGCCTTTCATTCCACCTACGTTATAACATTCTTTTACTTGAGTACTACATGTATAGTTACATCCTGTTTCATGTAATACTATAGCTACAGCTAAATATGGATCAATACCCATTTCAACAGAATATTTAGCAAAGCTCATTCCAGTTCCAGCTAAGGTTGATTTTAATGAACGATTTAGTTTTTCAGCTAATTCGTTCAATGTCATTCCTTCATATACAACTGGTTCAGCTTGTGGCTCTTCTGGTACTGTTTGAACAGGTTCTTGAACTTGCTCTACTGGTTCAGGCTGTTCGATTGGAGTTCCTGATTCATCTTCTTCAGTAGCGATGGCTACATCATTATTAGAAACAGTGTTTTCTGTATAGGTTTCTCTTTTTGATTCTGTTTCTAATTTTTTTTCAAGATTCATATTCATAAAGTGAGGCAAGACAAAAGATAGTAGTACACCAAAGATTACCACACCTGTTACTTTCATAGTGGAATTCATTTACATCTCTCCTATTTTTCTGTATTCAATTTTATCATAATAATTTTTAGGTGTCAAATTCGTGTAAAATATCTAAAACGTTTATAATTTAAGCCTATACTGAGCAAAAGAAAAGAAGCAAAAATTATTTTGCTTCAATTTCTCTCATATATGCTCTTACTTGGGTTGCCCAAGTTTTACTTGCGGCATATTTTGGACCAATTGTTTCTGGAGTTGTTAATCCATATGCATAATAGTTTTTATATAAGTTGTTCATAAAAGCTTTAATTCCCTCATCTAAACTAGAGAATGCTTTATATGAACCACCATTACATCCTGGAGAACCTTTCATTCCACCAACGTTATTACATTGTTTTAATAAGGTTGAACAATTCCATTTACATCCTGTTTCATGTAATACTATAGCTACAGCTAAATATGGGTCTATACCAAGTTCAGTAGCATATTTGGCAAAACTATCACCTTTGCCAGCTAAAGTTGAATTAAGTGAACGATTTAATTTAGCTACTAATTCATCATAAGATAAACTTGTACCTGAACTAGCTGTTAATTCTTTAGCTTTGGCATCAGCTTTTGCTTTTTCTTCAGCAAGTCTAGCTTCTTCAGCTTTTCTTCTCGCTTCTTCTTGCTTTTTCTTTTCTAATTCTAATGCTTTTTTACGAGCAATATTTATTTGTCTTAATTCTTCAACGTTGATTTCAATTTTTAATGAACTAACATCTGAAACTAGTTGTTCATTTTTTGGCTCAATTTCTAACTTGTCTAAATTCAAAGGTGTTTCTTCTGTCTCCTCATCATTTAATAATTTTGTATTTATATCATTAGACATAAGTGACAGTTTTAATGATTTAAGGGTCTCAGCCCTTGCGATAGTAGGATGCCATACAGCAGATACTACCACTAACATGATTATGGCCATAATATTGGCCTTAATCGATTTACTTGTTTTCATTTTCACCCTCTCCTGTAAACCTCAAAAATCAGAAAACAGGCCTTATTCTAGCATATTTTAATATGCGAGTCAAATTGAGTCGATTTTTGTCAATCCAACTTTTAGGGGTTTGCCCTTTATTTATAAGGGTAAACTCTCCTCACTATTATTATATGGCTGAAAAGAGTATTTTTATACAAAAAAACTTAGAAATTATTTTCTAAGTTTTTCAAATTAGGCGATTAATTTGTAATTTCTAAATTTTGTTCTATTTTTTTCTCTATTGAGTTAATTTTATTAGATGAGTTTTTCTTTGCACCTATTTCTACCATATATAATTCACTATTTTTAATTGTAACATACATATTTGATTTTTGTGAATTGCTGGAACAACTATAATGTGCCCATTCTTGTCCCTTAATTGTTTGCTTGGTACCTTTTTCACATTCAATAGAACCTAAACCTTGGCCACTATCAAGTACTTTCATATATTGATCTAATGTAATTCCTGAAGCTGATTGAGTAATTAAGCCTATAATCATGTCTTTATCTTTAGACATATATACTTTGTCATAACCATATTGGGTTTCCTCTGTATAATCATTTGGCACCCAAACATTTACTCCTTCCATATTTACAATTGTACCATTGTTACTAAAGAACATGAAATAAACAATAACTATTACCAAAATAGCTACTACAATTCCACCAATTACAAACGTTTTTTTATTATTTGATTTTTTCATTTCTGGGCTAGCCATTTGACCTTGTGACATTTGATTTATTGGTTGAAATGGTTGGGCATTTAAAAATGGATTTTGTTGCTGACTATTCATATTTGGTTGAGCGTTGTTCATATTGTTTGACATTTCTGATTGCATATTACTTTGATTTGTGTTAGGCATTGATGACATTAGATTGGGACTACTATTTGTAACTGTTTGATCAACCATATTTGGTTGGGCATTGTTCATATTGTTTTGTATTTCTGGCTGAACATCATTTGGAGTTTGATTAAACATTTGTGCCATTAAATCTGGGGCAGTTCCTTGACTATTAGTAGTATTAGAACTTATTCCGTTATTTAAATTATTGGGATTATTATTTTCCAAGTTTTGTTCTACAGGAGCTCCACAATTTGGGCAGAATGTTGCTCCTTCTGCTAAAATACTTCCACATTTATTGCATTGCATTTTTATTTCCTCCTTACTTCAATACAAATATGTTTTCAACAGGCTTTATGTTGCCTATCTTATATTAATTGTAACACATTTTTTTCACAAATTATTACAAATTAAATAGAAAAATTAATTTCTTTCTAATATTTACATTTTTTAATATTTGTTGTTACATTGATATTAATTTAATTATCATTATAACAATTGAAATAATTGTTAAAGCAAAACTAGCTATTGCTTTAGAACGTTTTGAGGTATTTAATCCTTGATAAGCAAGGTAAAAATTAATCAAGACAAGAAGTATTCCAAAATATGCGCCAAATAAAGCACAAAATAAATCAATTACTGATAACCAAAATCCAAGCTCACATAATTTTTCTTGTTTTTTTATGTTTGCGTTTTGAAAATCTCGGGCAAACTGGTTACTATTATTTTGATTATAATTAGGTTGTATAGTATTATTTTGAATAACACCTGTAGTGGTTTGGCTAGCATTGTTATTTTGGTAATTTTGATTTTGATAAATAGGTTGTCCATTATTTTGATTATATACCACATTATTATTTGTAATACCATTGTTTTGATTGTGTACTATATTGTTGTTATTGACATTTCCATTACTTATATTATTTAAATTAGCGAGTGCTTGTAATAATTCGTTTATAGAATTTCGATAACTCATAATTGGAATACTAATACCACCATTTTCTAAGCTAAATTCGCCTGTCATTCCTTTTAACCATGCTGAAATTTCTATATTATTTCCCATTAATCGATAGTTAAAATATCGATATCCTCGCATAGCATCACCAGCTCTATAATAACTTTCATTTTTATCGTTAATCATTGTAAATCCATTACCGATTATATACCCTTGTACTACTTCTATTGCTTTATTTATATCGCAATTTAAACTAAAATTGTATACACTTCTCCCTCTTTGCAAATTAATCTCCTACCTTTCTATTTTACTTTATTATAACATATATATTTTGTTATGTCAGAACGGAGTTATTTTTTAAATAATGAAGAAAATTATTAACTACCATATAAAAATTCCTAGTGATTTTCTAGGAATTTTATAATTATCAATTGGTCGGGAAAACAGGATTTGAACCTGCGGTCTCTACATCCCGAACGTAGCGCTTTACCAAGCTAAGCTATTTCCCGATAGAAAGCATTATTTAACACTTTCTAAATATGCAATA